>JAIRNM010000110.1 GCA_031258055.1 Bifidobacteriaceae bacterium | reverse complement strand
TTGACCGCCTGCTCAAAGATCGCCAGATCAAGCGACGGTGCCTCCTGGCGGTGCCACCGGGCCAACGACAAGGCGAGGTACAGTACCAGGCCAACGGCGGCCAGAACCCAAGCCGCTTGATCAGCCCCGGCCAACCGTCGGCGAACCCAACCGAGCCAATCCGCTAAACGTCCAGATCCCCCCGCCTGTCCCCCGCTAGCCGCAGCGCCGACCCCACCACGCGCGCAAATCAAGCAGCGACCCCCTCGGAAAACCTCGCCCCCGGCGGATGATGGCCGACCAAGGCGGGAACGACATCTGGATAGGCCTGGCGCATGGCCTCCACCAATCTCGGGTGGGCCCTGGTAAGTGAAGCCTGGATAGCCTCCGGCGTGTCCGGCGCCAGCGTCCGCCTCCTAGCCATGGACTCCAGCGCGAACCGGTACATGGCGGGCGTGAACACCCGAGCCAAGAAGAGATCTGGGTTCACCGCAGAGATACCCAAACGGCCAAGGTCGGCCCGCCCGAAATCGGCCACGTTCGCGGTGACAACGAGGTAGCTGCCAGCGGCTGCTGCGCTTGCCAGGATATGCCGGTCGCCATCGTCGGTATCCTCAAGAGCCGCCTCGACGTCCGGTGCCTCAGGCGCGATCACGTCGGTTCCCCAATCCGCCGCCGCCCGCAGCATTGACACCAGGACCGGCGGCACGGTGCGGCCCAGCCTCTCGCCCCGCCTGTCGGCCCTGCGCTCCAAGGCGCTGTCCGCCTCCTGCTCGGCCTTGCGGCTCCAGCGTGAAGTGAAGCGGGCGTCTTGGTGCAGTTGCCCGAACAAGATCAGGCTGCGTGTGGTCGGGGCGGCCAAAACAGCGGCATCGAGAAAGACCGTCCGCCTCTCAGAAGTCGAGGTCATCCGCGATCATCTGCGCCATCTGGTCCGCCAAAGCCAGACGGTACTTGTCAACTTCACCCTCAGGCACGCGCCATCTTGATCCGCGCCGCACGGCCTTGATGGTCCCGTCCTCTATCCGCCGCTGGACCGTCGGGCGAGACACGCCCACCAGGTTCGCGACCTCGGCGGGCGAATAGGTTGCCTCGCGCCCGACCACCTGCACGGTCCTGCCCTGGTCGGCCTGGCGTCGGATGAAGTCCCACACCGCACGTGCGCAATCAGAGTCGTAGGCCCCGTTGACCGTCACCATTTCTGGAGGCACCGTCAGTCCGCTCGCGCTCACACTCCCCAGACTACACCGTGAACTACTATTAGATCAAACTGTTCACCCGGCTTGCCGGAAGGCAGGACCGCCGTCGAGGCATGCAACACGGTTTGACATAGCCCGTCTGGAGGGTAAATGGAGGGTCGGAACCGATGTAAGGCCTTACCCGGTCAGAAAAACATGCTCTGACCTGCTAAAACGTGGAGCCGACCGGACTCGAACCGGCGACCCTCTGCTTGCAAAGCAGATGCGCTACCAACTGCGCCACGGCCCCTAAACCCGGGCCATGACGGCCGGGATCATATTCAAACGACCCATCTCGACTGATCGGCGATCCAGCCGGACGGGCTAGTTGCTTAGTCGACTGGGTCGGTTACTTCGGCCCAAAGATCTAATTCGGCCCGGTCTTGGGCGACTTTGCGGTAGATCAGAAGGCCAGCGGTGGCGACTCCCAGGATGATCAGGAACTTTTTCATTGTTGGTCTTCCTCCCGTTTGTATTGCCTTCACCCGCACACAAGATTAGTTGATCGCAGGCGGCGGTCCCTCATCACCGCCCGAGGGAGTTGGCGTGGGCCTAGGAGGACTTGAACCTCCGACCTCTTCGTTATCAGCGAAGCGCTCTAACCGCCTGAGCTATAGGCCCCGATCTGCCGCCCTTGTGACGGACGTCCCGCGAGACTACCTCACTAGGGCCGCTTTGGGCAACTGCTGAAGTGCCCAACGACGGCCTTGAACGTCCCGCTCACAGCGCCCACAGCCCTAGGAGATTCAATCAGACATTCCCCCGCTCAAGGTCCGGGCCGAAGGCCTGGGCCGTCAACGTTCTTTGAGAGTCACTCGTACCCCTCCGACCAGGGCGGCGATGATGTTGTAGATCACAGCCAGGAGGGTCGAGAGGAGAGTCAGCACCACCACGTTGATGACGGCGATGATCGCCGCCCCGGACATGATCCGCCCCGCTTCGACGTATTGGAGGATGTTCAATTCCTTGGGCCGGGATTCGCCCACAACAGCCTTGATCATTTCATCGATTTGGGTGAACACTTCGTTGTTGTTGAGCACTTCCCAAAGAATGTATATGGCCACAACCATGGCGATTCCCATCGCCACCGAGATTAAGAAGGAGATTTTCGCCACTGACAGCGGAGCGATGTACGACAGATTGAGTTTGACCCGTTTCGAGCGTTCGGCGCCAGGCTTGGGGGCGTCCGCCGCCGTCGCGCCCGCCTCAAGTTCGGCCGCGATCACCTGGGTTGGGGCCACCCCGGCTGTTCCCGCCTGCCCGACTGCCGCCCCGGCACCACCAACAGTAGGATCGCCGTGGGCGCTCCCGTCAGTCGCTTGACGCCGAGCTTTAGCGGATTTACGTCCCGGTTTCATCGGGCCAACGACACTCACCGGTCCAGCCGAGCGGACCTTGTCGGCCTTCGGCGGCGCCGCCACCTGAGCGGCTCCAACGGCTACTGGGCTAGCGGAATCGCCGCTGCTCGGAGCGGCGGAAACACCGGCGCCAGAGTGATGGAGAATTGGCTCGCCGACCACAACCGGCACTGACCGGGTCGTCCTATAGGAGCGCTTCGACCCCGTGACCGACGCCCCCGCTTTCGGATGGCTGGGACCTGATTCGCCTTCCGAGTGCCCGACCCGCCGAACCGGCGAAGCTGACCCGACTGTCGCCTTGGGCCGGGACTTCGGCCTGATTGATCGCGGTGGGTCGACCGCATGGACTGACCGGGCCGCGCCTTTGGCGGCGGTCGGTTTCCGTTCGATCGCCGTCACGGCGCCGGACTGCGTTTTCCCGTGTCCAGTACCGGGCGACGGGCTGGGCGCCGAATCTGCTTCGCTGGTCATCACCTGTCAACTCTCCTGTGCGTGGGCAAGATCGCTTTCAACGCTACCTGACAAATCTCACCCCGCTGGCGTCCCTGAGGATGAGTCCGGCCCGGGCCCGTTAGCCGCCGCCCCGTCTGCCGCGGTTTCGTCTTCATCCGCCCGGTCGTTGGCCGATGCCGTCGTAGCGCCCTCCCCTTCGGCGACTGGCTGGCCACCAGCTAGGTCGGCATCGTCCGCTGATTTGCCCTCCGGCGCCAACTCCGGGCTGGCCACCTGCTCCACGTTCCGGGCCACCGCGATTATCCGGTCGCCGGGATCTGGTTTGGCGAAAACCACGCCCATCGTGTCGCGGCCCTTGGCCGGAACGCCATCCACCCGCGAGCGAACTACCTTGCCGCCTTCCATGATGACCATTACCTCGTCCCCTGGATCGGTGATCAGCGCGCCCACTAGGTCGCCTCTTTCTTCCGCCAGTTTGGCGACTTTTATGCCTAGCCCGCCGCGCCCTTGGACCCGGTAGTCGCCGACTGGTGTGCGCTTGGCGAAACCGCCTTCGGTCACCACGAACACGTCGGCCCCTTCACGCACCACGTCCATTGCTAGCAGTTCGTCACCGGGTCTAAACCGCATGCCGGTGACACCGGAAGTAGCGCGACCCATTGGCCGCAATGCCTCATCCCAGGCGGTGAAACGAATTGACATGCCTTTGCGTGAAACCAACATCAGGTCCATGGAGGAATCAACCAACCGAGCCGCCATGACCTCGTCGCTGACGCCGCCCTCGTCCTCACGCAAGTTAATGGCGATTATGCCGCCGGAACGGGTCGAATCGTAGTCCGTCAGCCGGGTCTTCTTGACCAGGCCGCGTTTAGTCGCCAATACCAGATATTCGGCTTGTTCGTAGTCTTTCAGGGCGAGCACTTGGGCGATCCGTTCGCCTGGTTGGAAAGCCAACATGTTGGCGACATGCTGCCCTTTGGCGTCGCGTCCGCCTTCGGGCAGTTCATAGGCTTTGGTCCTGTAGACCCGGCCGAAGTTCGTGAAGAACAACAACCACTGGTGGGTGGTAGTGGTGAAGAAGTGTTCCACGACATCGTCTTCGCGCAGTTGGGCGCCCTTGACGCCTTTGCCGCCGCGCCGTTGCGACCGGTAGAGGTCTACCCGCGTGCGTTTGGCGTAGCCGCCGCGTGTGATGGTCGCGACCACGTCTTCTTCTGGGATCAAGTCTTCGTCGGTGACTTCGCCTTCGAACGGCAAGATGCGGGTGCGTCGCTCGTCGCCGTACCGGTCAACAATGCTTTGGAGTTCTTCCGCGACTATCTGGCGCTGCCGGTCAGGCCGGGACAGAATGTCTTGATAGTCAGCAATCCGGGCCTCAATGGCAGCGTGTTCGTCAATGATTTTCTGGCGTTCGAGCGCCGCCAGCCGCCTCAACTGCATCTCCAGGATCGCGTTCGCTTGAATCTCATCGACTTCAAGCAGGCCGATCAGACCCTGCCTGGCTACTTCTACCGAAGCCGAGGCCCGGATCAAGGCGATCACTTCATCAAGCGCGTCCAACGCTTTCAGGTAGCCGCGCAGAATATGGGCTCTCGCTTCAGCTTCTTTCAGCAGATAGCGGGTCCGGCGGACCACCACTTCGAGCTGGTGACTGGTCCAATGGCGGATAAAAGAATCGAGTGTCCTAGCCCGCGGCACGCCGTCTACCAGCGCCAACATGTTGGCGCCGAAGGTTTCTTGGAGCTGGGTTTGCTTGTACAGGTTGTTGAGGACAACTTTGGCGACGGCGTCGCGCTTGAGCAGGATGACCAAGCGCTGACCGGTCCGGCCCGATGATTCATCTCTGAGATCGGCTATCCCTTGAATCCGTCCGTCTTTGACCAGTTCGCCTATCCGGGCCGCTAACCGGTCCGGGTTGACCTGATAAGGCAGTTCGGTCACGACCAGGGCGTTCCGGCCGCCGATTTCTTCGACTTCCACGACTGAGCGCATAGTGATTGAGCCGCGCCCGGTCCGGTAAGCGTCTTTGATCCCTTTCGACCCTAGGATCAGCGCCCCGGTCGGGAAATCAGGTCCAGGGATACGTTCAATTAGGGCTTCTAGTAGTTCCTCGCGGGAGGCTTCGGGATGATCAAGGTGCCATTGAACGCCAGCGGCGACTTCCCTCAGGTTGTGCGGCGGGATATTCGTCGCCATCCCAACAGCTATCCCGGCTGAGCCGTTGACCAGCAGGTTGGGGAAGCGGGCCGGCAGCACAACCGGTTCTTTGGTGCGTCCGTCGTAGTTGTCTTGGAAGTCAACGGTGTCGCGCTCGATGTCTCGCACCATCTCTAGGGCCAGCGGCGCCATCTTACATTCGGTGTACCTGGGCGCGGCGGCGCCATCATCCCCCGGTGAGCCGAAGTTGCCTTGGCCGTCCACCAGTGGATAACGCAGCGACCAGTCTTGGACTAGACGCACCAAAGTGTCATAGATGGCCGAGTCGCCGTGCGGATGGTATTGGCTCATCACGTCACCAACCACCCGCGCACATTTGAAGAAGCCCCGGTCGGGCCTGAAACCGCCGTCGTACATGGCGTAAACAACCCGCCGGTGGACTGGTTTCAGCCCGTCGCGGATATCGGGTAGGGCCCGGCCCACAATCACGCTCATCGCGTAGTCGAGATATGACCGCCGCATCTCGGTTTGCAGATCGACTGGCTCGATATGTCCAGTGATCGCCCCGCCCTGGGCCACCCCGCCCAGGTTGTCTTGGGCGATGCCGTCGTCAGCGATGCCGCCGTTAGCGGTGTTGTCGTCAATCGTCTTGTCGTCAGTCGTCTTGTCGTCAGTCACGGTTTCTCCGGGTCCTTAGATGTCAAGGAAACGCACATCATGGGCGTTACGCTGAATGAAGGCTTTGCGCGATTCGACGTCTTCTCCCATCAAGATGGAGAACGTCTCCTCAACCGCGGCGGCTTCTTCCATGGTGATTTGCAAGAGGGTTCGCTCTTCGGGGTCCATAGTGGTTTCCCACAGTTCTTGGTAATTCATTTCCCCCAAGCCCTTGTAGCGCTGAATGCCGTTGTCTTTCGGTATGCGTTTGCCGGACTCGACGCCCGCCGCCAGCATTTGATCGCGTTCCCGGTCCGAATAGGCGAATTGGTGCTCGGCGTTGGACCATTTCAGCCGGTACAGCGGCGGCTGCGCCAAGAACACATTGCCGTTCTTGATCAACGCCGGCATGTAGCGGTAGAGCAAGGTCAGCAACAGCGTCTGGATGTGCTTGCCGTCCACGTCGGCATCGGCCATTAGAACTATCTTGTGGTAACGCAACTTGGCGAGGTCGAAGTCTTCGCCTATCCCGGTGCCAAAAGCGGTGATGAGGGCCTGGATTTCAAGGTTTGACAGGGCCCGGTCCAGGCGGGCTTTCTCAACGTTCAAGATCTTGCCGCGGATCGGCAAGATAGCCTGTGTCTCCGGGTTGCGCCCCCGGATCGCCGAACCGCCGGCCGAATCGCCTTCGACAATGAAAACCTCTGAAACGGCCGGGTCGCGCGACGAACAATCCTTCAACTTGCCGGGCATGCCGCCTGATTCGAGCAGTCCCTTGCGGCGGGTCGCTTCGCGCGCCTTGCGGGCGGCGATCCGAGCGGCGCCCGCTTGCATCGCTTTGCGGATCACATCTTTGGCTTCGCTGGGATGCGAATTCAGCCAGTCACCCAACCGATCGCCGACCACTTTCTGGACGAACGTCTTCGCCTCAGTGTTCCCCAGCTTGGTCTTCGTCTGACCCTCAAACTGCGGCTCTTTCAGTTTCACCGAAACTACGGCTGTCAGTCCTTCCCGGACATCTTCGCCGGTCAGATTGTCGTCCTTGTCTTTGAGTATCCCCTTCTCGCGGGCGTACCGGTTGATCAAAGAGGTCAAAGCGGCCCGGAAGCCTTCTTCGTGGGTTCCGCCCTCAGTTGTGTTGATCGTGTTGGCGAAGGTGTGGACAGCCTCGGAGTAGGCGGTTGTCCATTGCATCGCCACTTCGACCGAGATCGATGAATCAGGTGCCTCCGCTTCGAAGTCAATCACTTCCGGGTTGACCGTTTCAGCTTTGCGGGCGGCGTTGAAATGTTCAACGTAGTCAACCAAGCCGCGCTCGAACCGGTAGCTGACTTTGCGAACTGTGTCTTGCTCGTCTGGTCCCTCATCGCCCGTGTCATGGCTGGGCCTGAGATCGGTCAGGGAGATAGTCAAGCCCTTGTTCAAGAAGGCCATTTGCATGAAGCGCAGCCGCAATGTCTCAAAGTCAAATTCGATCGTCTCAAAGATTTCCTGGTTGGGCCAGAACGTGATCACTGTACCGGTGCGCCCGGTGGGCGCACCGCGTGTCATTTCGCCGACCGGCGACCCGTGGTCGAATGACATGTTCCAAACAAACCCGTCCCGGTAAACCTCCGCGTCCAGACGGCTCGAAAGAGCGTTGACAACTGACACACCAACGCCGTGCAGGCCACCCGAAACGGTGTATCCAGCGCCGCCAAATTTGCCGCCCGCGTGTAACACTGTCAACACCAGTTCTAGGGCGGTCTTGTTCTCGGTCGAGTGCTCCGCCACCGGGATACCGCGGCCGTTGTCAGCGACCCGCATGGCACCGTCCGGCAAGATGGTCACTTCGATCCGGGTGGCGAAACCAGCCAGGGCTTCATCGACTGAGTTGTCGACGACCTCATAAACCAGGTGGTGTAAACCTCGTTCCCCGGTTGAGCCGATATACATGCCAGGCCGTTTGCGGACAGCGTCCAGCCCTTCGAGGACGGTTATGTCGTCGGCATCGTAATGGGGTAACTCCGGCGGTTCGGCCGTGGCCGTGTCAGGCAGACTGGGCACCTCTTGATCCTTCTGTTTGAGGAGTTGAATTGGCCTTGGCAAGGCCTGAAGCTACCGTCCGGGCACGCTGACCCGGCGCGTGTACAGGGATAGCCGCAAGCCAGTCTACCGGCTCAGACACCTTCTTGCGGGCGTTTTTCACCGCCGGGGTAATGGGCGGCGGTAGCGTGCGGGTTGCCGTCGCGCTTCTGGTCCCAACACTTCGACCGCGTTGACCACACCTGGGCCGACGGCTCGGTCGATCGCTCCTTGGAGTTGGGGAGAAAGCAGCCGGATTTCGGTCGCCCAAGTGGACGAGTCGGCTTTGATGATCAACTTCCCTTCCTCCAAGCTCACAATCTGGCAATGCTCAGCGACGCGTGGACCGACAATCTGCTGCCAGTTGGCGATCACCGCTCCTTCTGCGACTTGTCCCTGCCAGCCTTCGGCCGCCAATAGCTCATTGACCAGTTCACCCGCCATCTTCGGGTCGCGTCCGTTGGACCATTTCGCGGCTGGGCGCGGCTTGAACCGGGTTGATCCCCGCATGATCCGGGCTAACACCGCCTTTTCGGCGGTTCGGCCGACTTCTTCGTCTCCTAAAGCCCGATTGTCCTTAGC
Source organism: Bifidobacteriaceae bacterium (assembly GCA_031258055.1). Lineage (GTDB taxonomy): Bacteria > Actinomycetota > Actinomycetes > Actinomycetales > WQXJ01 > JAIRTF01. The sequence goes on along the minus strand of JAIRNM010000110.1, from coordinate 3,894 downwards.
CGCTGGCGGCGTCATCGGCTAGCACCTGCCCTTCACTGACGGCGTGCCAATGGGAGGCTAGACCATCTGGGACGTCTCTTTTCACGGCCGCCGTCACTAGAACCTGTTCGACCCCTTCAACTAGCTTTGTCAGGGCTTGCCGCCTGGTCATGTCAAGTTCGGCGAAGACGTCGTCTAGGATCAGGATCGGATCGTCCGCCATTTCGTCCCGGATGACTTGAAATTCGCCCAACCTGAGAGCCAGGGCCAACGACCACGATTCACCGTGTGAAGCGTAGCCACGGGCCGGGCGCCCATTCAACGCCAACGTCAAATCCTCCCGGTGCGGCCCATAAAGTGTCAGTCCACGTTCGATTTCCTTGTCACGCCCGCCGGTCATGGCTTCCAACAGCTTCGCTTCGATCGCTTCTGGGCCGTCGCCGTCCGCGACTTCAACGCTTGGACGGTAGAACAGCTTCGCTCGGCCTCCGTTCGCTATCCGGCCGTAGAGTTCCGCGACTTTATCCTCCAAGTGCTGCACCAACGTAATACGCCGGTGGATAATCGCCGCCCCTAGGCGAGCCGCCGGGCCGTCCCAGATTTCCAATCCATCTATGCCCTCACGCCGTTGGGACCCGCTTGTCCCGGCTAATGATTTGAGCAGCGCCGAGCGTTGCCTGACGACCTGGCTGTAATCCGATAGGGTCCGGGCCATTGACGGTTTTACCTGCACTGACATTTCATCAAGGTAGCGCCGCCTGACTTCCGGCGGCCCTTTTGCCAAGACTAGGTCTTCTGGCACAAAACCGACTGCTCTGGTCACTCCGAGCAGCGCCGTTGGCTTTACTTTCGCCCGTCCAAGCAGCGCCCGGTTGGCTTGCCCGGCCATTATCTCCAAAGAAACAACCGCCGCTCTGTCTTCCCGGACCAACCGCGCCCGAATAATTGCCTTGTCGGCGCCTTCACGGATCAACGGTTGATCGCTGGCCACCCGATGCGAGCCGAGAGTAGCCAGGTAAGTGACCGCTTCTACCAGGTTCGTCTTGCCGGCGCCGTTCGGCCCGCTGAAAGTGGTCACACCGGCGTCTAACCGCACCACTGTTTCTCGGTGGGACCTGAAATCTGTTAGCGCCAGGTCCGTCAAATACATTGCCTCAGCGTAGCCCTTAACCGCGATTACCCCAGCGCCGGACCGTTCCGTTCAAACGGTGAAGCGGATTGGGACTAGGAGATACTTGTAGTCGGCCAGCACCTGGCCGTCGTTTTGTCCTTCAAACAGGACCGGTTTGGTTGACGAATTCATTGACAACCGCACTTGCGGCGCTCCCATCGCCGAGAGCCCCTCCAAGAGGAAGTGCGGGTTAAAGGCGACGGTGACTGGGCTGGAGACTTCCGCTTCTAGCACCTCGGAAGCCTGGGCGTCATCACCGGTGCCGGCGTTCAACACTGCTTCTCCCTCGTTGAACGCGATCTGCACCGGGGTGTTGCGCTCGGCTACGAGCGAGACACGGCGGACCGCCTCAATTAGTGACTGCACCGAAACAACCGCCGTCGCAGCGAACGAATCAGGCAGAAGCTTACGGACTTGCGGATAGTCGCCGTCAATCAGGAGCGATGTTGTTTCTCTACCGGCCGCCGCGAACCCAATGATGTCGGCTATACCGGGAGCGGTCAAAGACACCTCAACTTGTTCGGTGTGCCCAAACGACTTCGCCACTTCACTCAAAGTCCGCGCCCTAACCAGGGCGATCCGCGACACGTCGGGTGAAGTTGGCCGCCAGGTCAATTCCTTGATGGCCAGGCGGTAGCGGTCAGTGGCCAGCAACGTCAGATTCTCGCCCTCAATTTCTATGCGGACTCCCGTCAGCAGCGGCAGCGTCTCATCCCGGGTCGCTGCCACCGCCACCTGCGCTACCGCTGAAGCAAAATGCCCAGCCTCAACCACTCCGACCGCAGACGGCAAGGAGGGCAAAGCCGGATAGTCTTCGAGTGTCATAGTCAATAACGTAAAAGTGGAAGAACCGCAGGTGACTATCACTTTTGGCCCATCCAGTTCAACAGTGACAGGCTTGTTCGGCAACAGCTTGGCGATTTCGGCCAGTAAACGGCCGGAAACAAGGATCTCCCCGCCTTGGGCCACATCGGCACCAATTTCAACCTTCGCTGAGACTTCATAGTCGAAGCTCGCCAATGTCACTTGGCCGCCTTCTTCGCTGGTGGCCTTGACCCGAACACCGCTCAGAACCGGGCTGGGCGGCCGGGCTGGTAAGGCGCGCGCCACCCACCCGACGGCATCGGCCAAGACATCTCTTTCAACCATGAACTTCATGGTGTTTCCTCCGAATCGTTTCTAATTAACCTCTAACCCTACGCCGCACCGCCGTTCAGCTAGGCCGACCCACAAGCCATGTGGGCACTACAGAGCATTCTAAGTAAGACAAGTAATAGTAGTAGTAGGGCCTGTGGAATGTGTGGAGGACATGCCTTCAGGCCGGTCAGGCCCCAAATGAGGGGGTGAAGTGGGTTGGGGACAGACGGTGGAAAGGTCGGCCGGGCTGTGGAAAGCTGGGACAGGCGGCCAGGTTGTCCACACTTCCTCGGGTCGTTGTCCACCACGCGGCAGGGTGCTTCCACCGTAATCCACAGGGTTGCACACAACTGGGGAATTCTTTTTCCCTAATAACCCCGTAGTATTCACTCTAAACTAGCCGTCCGTTCAATCTCCTGTAACCAACTTGTCGAGTCGGTGGTGATTTGGTCTTGAAACCCTTAGGACGAGGCCTGCTGCTTGATCCGATAGGTGAGTTCTGATACACGGGAGTAGACGGCCGGGCGTTCAGAGATAAGTTTCTTGATTTTCTTAACGCCGTGCATGACCGTGGTGTGGTCCTTGCCGCCGAACTCGCGGGCGATATTTGGCAAGGACAAGTCTGTCAACTCGCGGCACAAGTACATGGCGATGTGGCGGGCCTGGACCAGCGGCGGGGTTCTGGTGTTGGAACAAATCTGTTCAATCGTAAGCGAGAAGTACTGGGCGGTCTGGCCAATGATCAAGCTCGGCGTGATCTCGGTTTCGTGATCTGTCACTAGGTCGCGCAAGACAACCTCAGTCAAAGCGAGATCGATTGGCTGTGAGTTGAGGTTGGCGAAGGCCGTGATCCTAATCAGGGCGCCCTCTAGTTCGCGCACATTTGAAGAGATTCGGGAGGCGATGTATTCGAGAACGTCACCCGGTACGTCGTCGCCCTCAATTTCGGCTTTCTTCCGCAGGATCGCGATCCTGAGTTCCAGCGGGGGCGCCAGAACGTCAGTTTGGAGACCGGCTTCGAACCGGGTCAAGAGGCGTTCCTCAAAGCCGATTAACTGTTTGGGCGGCGTGTCGGAAGTGATGACAATGTGGCCGCCGGAGTTGTAAAGGGTGTTGAAGGTGTGAAAGAACTCCTCCATCGTGCCCTCTTTACCGGTGAGGAATTGGATGTCGTCGATCAGCAGAATGTCGTTGTTGCGGTAGCGGCGCTGGAAGTCATCCATCCGCTTGGCCATCAGAGAGTTGACGAAGTCGGAGGTGAATTCCTCAGAAGTGGTGTAGAGGACTTGAAGCTGCGGGTTGATGACAAGGGCATGATTACCGATGGCGTGTAACAAGTGAGTCTTACCCAGCCCGGAACGGCCGTAAATGAACAGCGGGTTGTAAGTTTCGGCTGGTCCTTCGGCTACACCCATGGCGGCGGCATATGGCATCCGGTTGGAGTTGCCCACTACGAAGGAATCGAAAGTGTAGCGCGGCAACAGATGGGACTGGTGTCGGCTCGGCGGCTCCGGGGGGGTGGGCCGAGAGGCGGGCGCTTCCATGTTGGGCGGTTCGGCCAGGAGCGTTTCCGCCAGCGATGGGTCAACGTTGATGGCGAAGTTCAC
>JAIRNM010000079.1 GCA_031258055.1 Bifidobacteriaceae bacterium | reverse complement strand
GACATCATGGCCGCCGCCGACCAAGCGGTGGCGGCTGGTGAGCTGGCGGTCGGGTTCGGCCGCCTGTTAGAAGCGTTGGCCAAGGCCAACCCAGACGATAAGAACCGGCTGCGTTTGCGCCTGCTTGACCTGTTTGAGGTGGCGGGCGATGACGACCCGGCCGTCTCCCAAGCCCGCCGCCGCCTCGCCGCTCTCCTCTTCTGACGGCATCACCCACCAACACTTCGGGCCCTGCCGCCGGTAAGCGGCGCCAGGAGCTTATTCGGTGGGGGTGAACCAGACGGCGCCTAACGGTGGCACCCGGATCGAAGCGGAGTGGGGGCGGCCATGCCAGGCCAAGTCTTCAGCTTCGATCGCACCGAGGTTGCCTACCCCGGACCCGCCATAGAACGGCGCGTCGGTGTTGAGGATTTCCTTCCAGCGTCCGCCTTCCGGCAGCGCCAAGCGGTAGTTCTCATGGGGGACGCCGGCGAAGTTGATCACCGAGACCAACTGCGACCCGGAACGCGATTTGCGCACATAAGCCAAGACGTTGTGGTCGGAGTCGTCGGAGTCGATCCATTCGAAGGTGCACGGCTCGGAGTCCTGGTCCCACAAAGCCGGGTGCGCCCGGTACAAAGAGTTCAACTCCTTGACCAGCGCGGCTAGGCCACGGTGGTCGGGCTGGTCTAACAGCCACCAGTCCAATGACCAGCGTTCCGACCATTCGCCCTCTTGGCCTAGTTCGGAGCCCATGAAAAGCAACTGCTTGCCGGGATGGGACCACATATAGGCGTAGAGCGCGCGGAGGTTGGCGAGCTTCTGCCAGTTGTCTCCCGGCATCTTCGCCAGCAAAGAGCCCTTGCCGTGGACAACCTCGTCATGAGACAACGGCAGGCAGTAGTTCTCGGAGAAGGCGTAGACCATTGAGAAGGTGATCTCGCCGTGGTGGTATTTGCGGTTGACGGGGTCTTCGCGCAGATAGCGCAAAGTGTCGTTCATCCAGCCCATATTCCACTTGAAGCCGAAGCCCAAGCCGCCGCCGGTGGTCGGGGCTGTGACGCCGGGCCAAGCGGTCGACTCCTCGGCGATCATCACCACGCCGGGATAGCGCTTATAGGCGGTGGCGGTGGTCTCTTGGAGGAACGAAATCGCCTCCAGGTTCTCGCGCCCCCCATAAGCATTGGGCGTCCACTGGCCCGGTTCGCGCGAGTAGTCCAAGTACAACATTGAGGCGACGGCATCGACCCTGAGGCCGTCGATATGGAACTCCTCGAACCAATAGCAGGCGTTGGCGACCAGGAAATTGCGCACTTCAACGCGGCCATAGTTGAAGACCAGCGTCCCCCAGTCGGGATGCTCGCCGCGCTGTGGATCGGGGTACTCGTAAAGGGCTGAACCATCGAAGCGGGACAACGCGAAGGCGTCTTTGGGGAAGTGGGCGGGCACCCAATCGAGGATCACGCCGATCCCGGCCTGGTGCAAGCGGTCGATCAGCAAGCGGAAATCATCCGGCGAACCCCAACGCGAGGTCGGGGCGTAATAGCCGCTCACTTGGTAACCCCAAGATGGGGTGTATGGGTGTTCCATGACGGGCATGAACTCGATGTGGGTAAAGCCCATCTCGGAAGCGTATTCGACCAGCTCGTCGGCCAATTCGCGGTAGCCTAGACCCTCATGCCAGGAGCCGATGTGGACCTCGTAGACGGACATCGGCCCGTTGTGTGGGTTGGCCTCGGCGCGGCTCTTCAGCCATTCGCCGTCTGCCCACGCGTAATGGGAGTCCTCCACAATTGAGGCGGTGGCCGGAGGGGTTTCCGCCAGCCGCGCCAACGGATCGGCTTTCTGGACCCAGTTGCCGCCGCGGGTCTGGATCTCATATTTGTACTTCGTGCCCGGCCCGACGCCTGGCACGAACACCTCCCAGACGCCAGCCGCTCCGAGCGAACGCATCGCCGTTGCCCCCGACGTCCAGGAGTTGAAGTCTCCGACCACGCGGACGGCTTGGGCGTCGGGTGCCCAAACCGCGAATGACGTGCCCGTGACCTCGCCCATCACCGAGGGGTAGTGGCGCACCCGGGAGCCCAGCGCCCGCCACAACTCTTCGTGGCGCCCCTCATGGATTAGTTGCAGATCAAGTTCCCCGAGCGACGGCATGAACCGGTAGGGGTCATCGGTCAAGCTGGTCACATCGCCGTAGGTGACCTCAACCCGGTAGTCCGGGACGGTGTCGGTTTCGATCACAGCGACCCAGATGCCGTCTTGTTCGTGCTCAGCCTCAAACTTGGCGTCCGGCGTGACGAAGACAACTTTGTCCGCCAACGGCCGGAGCGTTCGGATGGTCACATCGCCGCCGTAAACGTGCGGGCCGAGAACAGAGTGCGGGTCGTAGTACATGCCGTGGGCCACTGCCCAGAGCACTGATGAATCGACGGGTATTGGCGCGGGACTATTCATAAGACAACTCTCGCATGGATTGCCCTCAGGTTGGCGGGCCAACTGGCCAGGATGCCAAATTCGCCCTTGCCCGATGCCGTCCACACCGGCCTTCGCCGCCCTCAGCCCGGCTCTAACCGGTGCGGAAATAGCTGCGCGATCAGGCGGGGAGTGCCTGGCTGGAATTCTTGGACGACTTCAACGTCCGGGTGTTTGCGTTGGGCGCGGCCGACATGGCCCCCCCTCGCCCAGGTCAGGCGGCGCACGCGACTGAAAATGCCGGATGCCATCATCTTGTACTTGGCGCAGCGGGAGGGCGCCGCTGTTGCGTCGTTTGACGAGCGTCTCCTTGCGGCCGCCGCCGAATTAGGGCTCGTCACCGAGCGCGGCGATCCTCCCCCCGGCTGCGACCCACAGTTGCCGGTGTGACTCAAGAAAGCCCGACCAGTTTGCTGGCCGAACCGGCGGGGACGGCCCTGCGCGCGGTCAGCGCTGAGAGCTTTGCCCCGGCTGCCCGCGCGCTCGCAGCCGTCACCGGCGCCGGTAGACGCTGCGGCGGTGTTCGGCGCCGACCACCAGTACAATCACGCGCTCGTCTTCGATGGCCGCGAGGATGCGGTAATCGCCCACCCGGTAGCGCCAGAATGGACTCGCCACCAAAGGGCGCCCCCGCGACCTGGGGTTCTCCCGGTTGATCCCGCCGGTCAAGAATGCCTCTAGGCGCCGCCTGGCCGTCCGGTCCAGTTTCGCGATCTGTTTCAACGCCCTCGGCGTGACCTGCACGTGGTAGGTCAACGGCCTAGGCCGTCCCAGTCGATGCTGTCAACGTCCTGGGCGGCATCGTTGCCTTCAAGAAACTCCGCCAGCGCGTCTTTGGCCAAGAAGTAGTCCTCCCAGTCGTCGAGGAAGCCCTCTATTGCCGCGCCCGCGTAAAACGCCTTGGTCCGGCCGGTTCGCTCGGCCAACGCCCCGAGCCGCCGGTCCAGGTTCTCGTCCAACCGGATGTTAAGCTGTCTAGTCGCCACTGCGCGTCCCTCCCTTTGCCGTGTATACAAGTATAGCGGGTGTGCCGTACCCGTGACACAGTGGGGAGAAATAATCATTCCCGCTGCTCCAGGCGCCAGTCCGAGTCGGTGGTGACTGTCGAATCAGTCAGGTGGAGCATCGACTTTCAAGGGGTCC
>JAIRNM010000237.1 GCA_031258055.1 Bifidobacteriaceae bacterium | reverse complement strand
CCGCTTGCTCCATATCATGCAAGATCGATAAGGCAGATTCCGAGTATGCCTCTAGACTCGCTCCTGGGTAGTAGGGATAATTCATGGCCACCCACTTGTCGAGGGTCGGGCCATCCAGGTAGTCCTCCGCTAGGAACACATGCTCGCCGAGATGAATTACCTCCCGTGGGTTGACCACCCGTTCGACTGAAGCGAGCGCCTTGAGCATCGAATACTCATGCATTACGCGAGTCAGCGCGTCGCGCAATGAGCTATCGAGGCCAGCGTGCTTCCGGCCCTCCTTCAACACGACTCGCTGCCCGGTGGCTTCGTCCACAGCGAGGTATACGCCGCCGCCGTTGGAGAAGTGAAGGGCGGAGCTGGGTGAATATGGACGAAGCCCAAGACTTAGACCGTCATCCGTTGGATTCAAGCGTTCCCGGACCAAGGGGGCTATCGCCCGCGGGATTTCCGCGAAGTCTGGCACCGTGAATGACGCTCCGCGCACATCGGGCACAAGCTCTCCGGACGGGGCGCGGATCGCCGGCACGGTTTGTCCGCGGTCATCCTGCGTCCACATTGGGGAAAAGCCGCCGTAGCGGAAATAGACAGGCCCTGCGCCCCATCGCACATCTGAGAGGATGTAGGGCCCTTCGTAGCCCCCGACTCGCTGGTCTAGGCAGTTGAGGAGACTAACGAAGCTCGGATTGTCCGGTGGGTAAATGGTGATGAACTTGCCCGACGCCTCACGCGGAGCGTACTTTGCGTTTCTTTGGAACAATTGCGAGCGGGTTGGGACGCATTTGAAAGAGACCCGTTCGCCAAAACAAAGTTCAGACACGGCGTCAAGTATTCTCTCGGCGTTCCCGAGCGTTGCGCTAACGTGAATCTTCCAACCTTGGTCGGGGGTCGGCTCTGGGCAGTTCACCTCAAGCCATTGCTCGGTCTTTAAAGTTCTCCAATCCCTGGGCGGCTGAACTGAGAACCGATCCTTGATATTGCTGCCTGCAGGGAACCCAGCCAGGTTTGAATGGCTATCACGGTTGACTTGGCGTTCGAAGTACGGGGACTTAGCTGTCGTGAACGCTGCGGGGTGTTCCATCTAGTACCGCACCGCCGGTGTCGATGCCCTGAAAGCCTCCCCGCTCCACACGTCCATCGACCCACCGTTCGGGACGGTCAGAGGTGGTTCGGCGCGACCTGGCCAGTCCAAGGGACAATAGGGAGCCGGCGCGGCTGGTTCACCGCCACAGTGGTCGGCAACTGAGGGTCGCCAGACGGTTCGCCGCACCGCTCTTGGCAGGCAACCCGGAGCGCGGCTGGTCATGACCGTCCTCGCGCCGGACTTCTTGGGCGATGCTACAGCCACGGAGAGCAAGCCTAAGTTCGCACCGTCTAAGACCCCGGTATCGGTCGGTCTGACGCTTACGGGCGAGGCGCCACTCGCCGAAGGCGGAGGTCCGTACGCAAGAGAGGCTCCCCCACGAGAGAGAAAGGCTGCGATAACGCTCATTGGCCTCTCCTTCCCCGTGTATGCCATCCCGGCCTGCCTCTACCCGACCGAACCGCGCTACTGGCAAGCCTATGCGCAAAAATACCTAGCGGTGACCCGCAGATTCGGTCATCACGAGGCTACTGCCGCCCCAGGCCACGACCGCAGGTCCTTGACCTGGGCTTTCGCGGCAAGCGCTCCGCCATGAATGATCAAGGTACCAAAGTCCCAGCCTTCCGACGCTTCACGATATCTTCACATCCCACTCCATCCGCTCGCTGGCGGAGCGCGGCGGTGCGTCCCGAACAGGTGATCGGCTCACATTCGCGGGCCGGTGCTCTTCTCTCCCACAGCCCTAGCTGGCCAGCGCCCGATCGGTTCGCCTGGCCAGCCAGTCGGGGCCGAGGTCCTTGTAGGGCTCGTCTTTGGAGAGCATGTGGTACGCGGCGGCCAGGATCGAGTGGGCCACGGCGATCTGCGCCCGCCCAGCGCCGCTTCGAGAGCCGCGCGTACTGGTCGGCGAGGCAGTTCTTCCCCTTAATCCGCCCGGCCGAACCGGCCGCCTCGACCAGCATCGAGGTGAGCCATTTGTTGCCGTGCCGGATGCCGATGCCGTCGCCCCCGGCCGCAGCCTAAGTCCCGCTGGCCTCTGGCCTTATGGGCAGCCCCGCGAATCCGAGAGAGAGCGGGTAAGCATGTGGGCATGACCGGGTGCGGGGGTATTATGTCGGCCGAACCGTGAAGGCCGTCGAAGGCCATCAACAGGGCGATCAGCGCTCCGCCAATCGCTAGAGGAGTTTTGCCGCGCCAAATCCACCCCACCGGCCTGTCGTCGGCTGACTCCGCAGGTCCCATCTCAGTGCTGGTCATTGTGGCCCCCAGGCTAGGACCCCCCGACTACGCTAGCCCCAGCCGAGAGTGGTTACCAGCCACATGGCTACGAGGTCGCTAAGAGCGAAGCCAATCGGTGCGAGGATGATGGCCATGCAGGTCGGGGCGCCAAAACAATTCCGGGCTACGGCGCCGAACCCGAGCACTGAGGCTATTCCGGTCAAGAAAGCGCCAAGCCATTCGGTCGAAAAATCGTTATGCGCACCAAACAGACCCGTGGCGCCTGGCCAGTCGAGGAGCATCACCAAACTCGACAACGCCGCGGCGATGCCGAGAACAGCGCACGCTGCTAACCCCCCAGCGATGCGCACCGTACGTGTAGACCCGCTTGACGCCAAGAAACCGCGAGACCGCGACACAAGCCAACCTTCACTGAACCACAGGCGCTGAGGCATGGTCGCATTTTAGCGCGGCGCAGTCGACAGGCGGCGGTCTTTTGTGACGCCGTGGCGATGGTCGTGTTGGGCCGTTGAAAATATGCGTTGTTTGTTCGAAGAAAAGGGTTGTGGTGTGGTGGTGATAGCGGTAGAAT
>JAIRNM010000233.1 GCA_031258055.1 Bifidobacteriaceae bacterium | reverse complement strand
GATTGTCCACGATGGGCCGTTCCTTGTCTGATGACCCAGCGGCCTTCCTAGCCGCCGCCGCCGCTGGCCGTCTGGCCTTCAACCTGCACTATTGGAACCGACCGTCATCGCCTTGACTTCGTCGTAGTGTTGCCGGACCACTGGGGCGGGCTTGCCGCTGACTACCTTGGTGCCTTGACGCGGCCATTTTGGCAACTCACCGGTCAGGACCCAAGCGGCTTGCCGGGCGGCGCCATCGGCCACATATTCGCCTGGCGGCGGCACAATCACCTCACGGCCGAAGACTCTCGGCGCGATCTGCTGGACCGCCTCAGACCGGGCAGCGCCGCCGATCAGGAACAACCGATCGACTTCCAGCCCTTGTTGCTCAATGGCGCTTAGGCCGTCCGCCAGGAGGCAGAGCACTCCTTCAACCGCGGCCCGCGCGGCATGGGCCGGGGTCGAGTTCGACAGGCGCCAGCCGTGCCAAGCGCCGGTCGCGTGCGGCTTATTGGGGGTGCGTTCGCCCTCAAGGTACGGCACCATCACCAACCCGCCCGCGCCGCTCGGCGCGCTCAGCGCTAAGCGGTCGAACTCCTGGTGGGAGACTCCCAACAGAGCCGAGACGGCACTGATCACGCGGGCGCCGTTGAGGGTGCAGGCGAGCGGCAAATACCGACCGGTGGCGTCGGCGAAACCGGTCACCAAACCGGACGGATCAGCTACCGGCGCGGGCGAGATGGCGCTGACCACGCCGGAGGTTCCGATCGAAACGGCCACATCTCCCCCCGATAGCCCCAAGCCTAGGGCGGCGGCGGCGTTGTCACCGGCGCCTGGTCCCAGGACGGCCTTGCTTCCAGCCAGAACACTAGCTGCCTGGCCCTGGGCGGCGACTTCGCCCGCGACCTGATCTGGTGCCAGCACTCGGGGCAGGACCGGCGTAGAGCATTCGCAGCAGCGCAGCGCTAGGGCCAGCAAGTCGCGCCGGTAGTCCTCGTCAAACGGCGACCAATAGCCGGTCCCGGAGACATCTGACCGATCGGTCACCAACCCGCCGTCGTTCACATCAGGCGATCCGGCCAGCCGCCAGGTCAGCCAGTCGTGCGGCAGAGCGACAGCGGCCATCCGGGCCGAATGGTCCGGTTCGTGGTCCTCCAACCAACGTAGTTTGGCTACTGTCAGCGATGCCACCGGCACCGAGCCGATCGCCTTGGCCCAGGCCTTGGCGCCCCTGGCGCGATCACCTTTGCCTAGTTCACGCACCAATTGTTCAGCCGCCTCAGCCGACCGAGTGTCGTTCCAAAGCAGGGCCGGACGGATCACCTGGCCCTGATAGTCCAGCGCAACCAAGCCGTGCTGTTGGCCACCCACGGCGACGGCCTCTACGTCTGCCAGCCCCCCGGCGGCATCGGCCGCTTCTAAGAAGGCTTGCCACCAGGCGGACGGATCGACCTCAGTACCGTCTGGGTGGGCGGCGCGGCCGGAGCGGCCCAGTTCACCGCTGGCGGCGTCGCGGATGACGACTTTGCAGGATTGAGTGGACGTGTCCACCCCAGCGACTAGGCTCATCGCGCGCCCATGAGGAACTCGATGGCGAGTTGGTTCAACTGGACGAACCCATAGCCGCGCTCGGCTAGCGCCGCTGGGTCGGCCTGCCGGTAAACCGTCGGGTCGGCCAGGAATTCTGCCAGCGTCTCACCCGGGGCCAAGGTCGGCTCGCCCAACTCCGTGACGCCCGCCCGCTCGACCGCTTCACGAACCGCCGGGTCGGCTCGGAAAGCCACGGCCCGTTCCTTCAACAGCAAATACATCTCCATGTTGGCCCCAGCCGTTTGCCAGACCTGGGCCGGGTCCTCAGTCCGCGAAGGCTTGTAGTCGAAGTGGCGCGGCCCGTCGTAACGCGGCCCGCCACCGGGGAAGCCGTTCTCCAGCAAATCAACTGTCCCAAAGGCGCTCAAAAGGTCGCCATGCCCAAAGACCAGATCTTGGTCAAACTTGATGGACTTTTGCCCGTTCAGATCAATGTGGAAGAGCTTGCCCGCCCACAGCGCCTGAGCTATCCCGGCGGTGTAGTTCAGGCACGCCATCTGCTCGTGTCCGACTTCCGGATTCAGCCCCACGATGTCTTTGTGCTCCAACCGCTCAATAAAGGCCAGCGCATGGCCCACAGTTGGCAGGAGAATGTCGCCACGCGGTTCGTTTGGTTTCGGCTCAAGCGCGATCTTCAGCCCGTAGCCCTTGTCTTTGATATAAGCGGCCACGGTATCAATGCCTTCGGCATACCGGCTCAAAGCGGCGAAGTAATCCTTCGAAGTGTCGTATTCGGCTCCTTCGCGGCCGCCCCACATGACAAATGTCTCCGCCCCCAGTTCGGCCGCCAGATCCACGTTCGCCAGCACTTTGGCCAGGCCGAAACGGCGCACCCGGCGGTCGTTCGAGGTGAAGGCGCCATCTTTGAAGATGGGGTGGGAGAAGGTGTTGGTGGTCACCATTTCGACCACTATGCCGGTTTCGTCCAAGGCTTTGGTGAACCGGGCGAGGATAGCATCGCGTTCGCCCGGGCTGGACCCGAACGGGATCAAGTCGTCGTCGTGGAAGGTGATCCCCCAAGCGCCGATCTCTTTCAGCTTCCAGACCACTTCAACCGGGTCAAATCTGGGTCGGGCCGCTGATCCGAACTGGTCCTGCCCGGTCCAGTCAACTGTCCACAGACCGAACGAGAACTTGTCCGCTGCGCTCGGTGTTGGGATTCTGGCCATTTTCCGCTCCTTCGCGTTTGCCGGGTATTTGTAGATGTAATAAACTTATCCCGCCTGAGGCGATACAGGGGCGGACCATTTGCCCTTGCTGCTCTGTTCCACTAAAGGGGACAGGCCACATTAGCGGACCACGGCGATTGGCCCGCCGGGCGGGGGCGAAGGCTCACGGGGTAAGCGTTGGCCGACACTCTTCCAGGCGGCGACCGCCCTGGTTGTCCGCGTTTCCTCAGGCCAGCGCTTGGCGCTGCCTAAGTCAACACGGCATTAGGGAGGCAGTCATGGCGAACGCACCAGATTTGCGCCAGCGCAACCTTGGGCTGGTGTTGACTGAGATCTGCCGCCGCACCGAGGTTGGCCAACCGCCTCCTTCGCGCGCCCAAGTGACTCGGCGCACCGCCCTGCATAAGACGACTGTCTCGCAGTTGACAGATGAATTGATCGCCGCTGGCCTGGTCACCGAGTTGAGTTCCGCCGCCAATGGCCTGGTCGGCCGACCCTCCCAGCCGCTCGTCCCAGCGCCGGGCGCTCTGGCCGCCTTGGGATTGGAGGTCAACGTTGACTACTTGGGACTGGCAGCGGTCGATCTGACTGGCCAACGCCTGGCCGAGCGATTTGACAGCCTGGACCTGCGCCGATCAGACCCTTCAGCGGTGCTCGACGGTTTGGCCGACTTAGCGCGTGACATGGCACACCGCCTTGAACGCTACGGCACGCGTATCGCTGGAGCGGGCCTCGCGCTGCCGGGGTTGACCA
>JAIRNM010000008.1 GCA_031258055.1 Bifidobacteriaceae bacterium | reverse complement strand
CTTTCTGCCACCGAACTGGCCCGGGACTTGATGGACTACGGCCAGGCCTATATGGGGATCGGGGCGACTCTGAAACACGCTGCCGCTCAGTTGGTTTACGACGGATTAGTGCGGGCCGGAATCATCTGGGGCGCCGTCATGTGGGTCAGCCTGCTGGTGATACTAGCGCTGGGGCGAGCGCGGCGGACGCAGTGGAAAATGTGGACGGGACGCAACCGCCCGCTGGTAGCGGCCGCCCTGATTTGCGCGATGGCGCTCGGAGCCGGGGCGGCTGGCGGTTTGGTGGCCCAGGATCAACCGACCGATGAGCCCGCTGGCGAGCCACTGTTCGAGGGCACGCCGTTGGCCGGAGCCCATGTGACGGGGCGGCTGGGCCAACTGATTGGGCAATACGGGCAGATTGCCGTCAAAGCCTATGAGGATGACGTCGCCTTCTATGAGGCCGCCGCCGCCGCAGTCGAAGAAGCTTTCGCCGTCCAAGCGGCCGAAGCGGTTGAACGGGCCAACGAACGGGAGGCCAGCGAACAGGTGGCCGACGGGCGCGAGACGGGGGAGCCGACCAAGGCCGCAACGGCCACGGCCTCAGGCAACGCCGGGTCGACCGCTGAGGGGGCAGCCGAGGGGGCAGCCGAGGGGAGTGGGGCGGGGGAGGCGCCGACGGCTACGGCATCGGCCAACCTGAAGCCCAGCGCTGAGGGGGCAGCCGAGGGGCGTGCGGCGGGGGACCAGGCCAAAGGCACGCCGACCCCGCCCTGGGAGGGATCGGACGGCCCCTACGGCGACCTGAAACCGGCCTTGTTCTTTTCTGACTTGCACTGCAACGTGGGCATGACCTGGGTAATTGGGGCGGCTGCCAAAGCGCTAAAAACGGACCTAGTGTTGGACGGCGGCGACACCACCATGGACGGCACGGCCGTAGAACGATACTGCGTGGACCAACTGGCGGGGGCGCTGCCGGACGGCGTGACTTGGGTGGTCGCGATGGGCAACCACGACAGCGCCGACACCGCTAAGCAGGCCCGGGCGGCGGGCGCGACGGTGCTGGAAGGAAAAGTCGAGAAGGTCGGCGGTCTTAGAATCCTGGGCGACGCGGACCCCAACCACACCGAGGTGGGATACGGTTCGTCGCAAGTCGGGGACGAGTCGATCCGCCAAGCCGACAAACGGCTGGCTAAGACAGCCTGCGAGGACGGACCGGTCGACATTCTGCTGGTCCACGAGCCCTATATGGTCGAAGAGGCGCTGAAGAGCGGCTGCGTGCCAGCGGCCCTGACCGGCCACATGCATCACCGGGCCGATCCGCGCATCCGGGGCGAAGGCGTGCTTTACACCCAGTCGTCAACTGGCCGCGATGTCAACCAGACGACAACCCTGGGGCCGCTCGGCTCACCGGCCGAACTGACGATCCTCTTGTTCGACGCAGATGGGCGGATCGCCGCTTGGCAGTTACTGACGATTGGCCCGGACGCCAGCGCCAGCTTGTCGGCGATCCAGCCCTGGCCAGCGCTGCCAGCTAATGAACCGCCGGAGGGCGGTGCGACTACCGGTTCGGGCGTGGTCAAGCCGACCGAACCGGACAGTGGTGAAAGCGCCGACCAGTAGTCCGGGAAAAGCGGCGCCGTCAGGACTCGGTCTGTGAGCGCAGCATCCAGGCGGCTTTGTCCAGGCCGGCCACAACTTCGATCAGGAGATCTTGGGAGGGCATGTCCTCGTCCAGTTCTGGCAGGGCCGTTTCAATCCGCCGGGCTGCCTCAGAGATGCGGGCGGCGAACTCCGCCACCACGACGGCGGCGTTGATCGGGCCAGGCTCAATCGACGGGACCTGGGAGGTCGCGGCGACAGTGGCGGCCCGCCCATCGGGGCTGCCGCCAACAGCGGCCAGGCGCTCGGCGACATCGTCAGAGTTGACGCGGACTTGGTCGATTACCTCATCTAGTTCCAAGTGAACGGAACGGAAGTTGGTCCCACGGACATTCCAATGGGCTTGTTTGGCGAGCAACGATAGATCTATCAGATCAACCAAGGCGGCCTGGAGAATCGGGTTGGTGCGGGGTGCGGGCATGTTTTCCTCCTTTAGATGTCCTTATGTACTTGAAACACTGACAAATGAGCCGAGTTTGCCTCTCGGGGGCTTGCCGCGCAAAGATCCTCCCGAAGGGGGATTTCGTGCGGCATTCTAGCTCGCTTGCCGGATGAAACCTTGGCACTTTGAACGGACCGGGTCCTGCTTGGAGCGCTGCCAAGAGACCAATAGTCCCATCGGCGCACCGGTGGATTTAAGCACAATGCCGAACAAAATGCCGACAGCAAGTTTAGCCAGATGGGCACAGTTGTGCTTGTACCCTAGAGCGGTGTCTGAATCCCGAAAGGCCGATGATCCGCCCTTCCGTTACACCGCCGCGCTAGCCGAGCGGATCGAGACCAACTGGCAAGATGAGTGGGATCGCCGCGGCACCTTCTGGGCGGCTAATCCGACTGGCGCCCTGACGGACGCCGAGGGCCGGCACGCGGACCCAGCGGTGCCCAAGTTCTTCGTCATGGATATGTTCCCCTATCCGTCTGGCAAGGGATTACACGTCGGCCATCCGCTCGGTTACATCGCCACCGACGTGGTTGGCCGGTATAGGCGCATGCGCGGCGACAACGTTTTGCACGCCCTCGGTTATGACGCTTTCGGTTTGCCAGCCGAACAATATGCCCTCCAAACCGGTCAGCATCCACGCCTCACGACCGAAGCGAACATCGCCACGATGCGCTCCCAGTTGCGTCGACTGGGCCTGGGCCACGACACACGCCGCTCGTTCGCCACCACCGATGAGTCTTATGTTCGCTGGACGCAATGGATCTTCCTGCGACTGTTCAACTCCTGGTATGACCCAGCGGCTCAGCGACCCGACGGTGGTCTGGGCGCCGCCCGGCCCATCGCGGAATTAGAGGAAGCCTTCGCCGCTGGCCGCCAGCCGACTCCAAGCGGGGCCGACTGGGCGGAGCTGGACGCCACTGCCCGCCGCGAGGTCCTGAATCAATTCCGGCTCGCCTACATCACTGACGCGCCGGTCAACTGGGCGCCGGGCTTGGGCACAGTCCTGGCCAACGAGGAGGTCACGGCCGATGGCCGCTCCGAACGCGGCAACTTCCCGGTTTTCAGCAAATCTTTGCGCCAATGGAATATGCGGATAACGGCCTACGCCGAACGCCTTGCCGCCGACCTCGACTCGGTTGATTGGCCCAGCAAAGTTGTCGCCATGCAACGCAACTGGATTGGGCGCTCAACCGGGGCGACCGTCGATTTCGCGGTTTTGGATTCGGACGATGCCGTCATCCCGGTCTTCACGACCCGTCCGGACACTCTGTTTGGGGCCACCTTCATGGTTGTCTCGCCCGAATTCCCGCTCTTGGCGGGGGACCTGCCCACGTCCTGGCCCATGGGCACCAAGGCGGTTTGGACCGGCGGCTACGCCAATCCACGCCAAGCGGTCCAGGCTTACGCGGCTGGAGCCGCCCTCAAGACAGCGGCCGAGCGGATCGCGGACGGCCGTGAGAAGTCTGGCGTATTCACCGGCTTATTCGCCGTCAACCCGGTCAACGATCAGGCCATCCCCGTGTTCACGGCCGATTATGTCTTGATGGGCTACGGCACGGGCGCGATCATGGCAGTCCCCGCCGAAGACGAGCGGGACTGGGAGTTCGCCCAGGCCTTCGAGTTGCCCTATGTGCGGACGGTTGAGCCGCCGGCCGATTGGGCAGGTGGCGCCTGGACCGGGCCAGGGCGGACTATCAACTCCGCTAACGCCACCATCTCGCTGAACGGGCTGAGCGTTGAGGCCGCCAAAGACGCCACGGTCCGGTGGCTGGCGGAAAGGGGACTGGGCCGCGAAACAGTCTCCTACCGGCTGCGTGACTGGCTGTTCTCGCGCCAGCGGTACTGGGGCGAGCCGTTCCCAATCGTTTACGGCGACGACGACCAACCGCGGGCGCTGCCGGAGCGGATGCTGCCCGTCAGTTTGCCGGAGGTGCCGGACTACCGGCCGCGCACCTTTGACCCCGAAGACGCCGACTCGGAACCAGAAACGCCGTTGGCCCGCAACGCCGAATGGGTCAATGTCACGCTCGATCTGGGGGACGGCCCGAAGCGCTACCGGCGCGACACCAATACCATGCCGAACTGGGCCGGGTCGTGCTGGTATTACCTGCGCTATCTGGACCCGGCCGAATCCGACCGGCTGGTCGACCCGGTCGAGGAGGACTATTGGTTGGCGCCCCGCCAAGCCGGTGATGTGGCGGGCGGCGTTGACCTCTATGTGGGCGGCGTGGAGCACGCCGTGCTGCACCTCTTGTACGCCCGGTTCTGGCATAAGGTGCTCTACGACTTGGGCTTTGTCTCCGGGACGGAGCCGTTCCAGCGGCTCTTCAACCAGGGCTATATCCAGGCCCACGCCTACACCGATGCGCGCGGCCAGTACGTCCCGGCGGAGGACGTGGTCGAAGGCCCGCCTGGCGTCTTCCGTTATCAGCCGACCGGCGAAGTGGTGACCCAGGAATACGGCAAGATGGGCAAGTCGCTGAAGAACATCGTCACCCCAGATGAGATGTATGAAACCTACGGGGCGGACACTTTTCGGCTTTATGAACTCTCGATGGGCCCGCTCGATGTTTCGCGTCCCTGGGAGACCAGGGCGGTTGTGGGGCTCCAGCGCTTCCTGCAGCGCCTGTGGCGCAACGCTATCGATGAGACGACCGGTTTGGTGCGAGTTTCGGAGGAGCCGCCGGATCTCGCGACCGAACGGCTGACCCATCGAGTTGTCGCCGATGTCCGCCAAGAGATGGAGGCGATGCGTTTCAACACGGCTATAGCCCGGATGATAGTGCTGAACAATCATCTGACGGGGTTGGATTCGCCGTCCCGTTCTGTGGTTGAAAGGCTGGTCAAGCTGCTCGCCCCGATCGCGCCGCACAT
Organism: Bifidobacteriaceae bacterium; assembly: GCA_031258055.1. GTDB lineage: Bacteria > Actinomycetota > Actinomycetes > Actinomycetales > WQXJ01 > JAIRTF01. The sequence continues at coordinate 1,314 of JAIRNM010000008.1, read as the reverse complement.
CGCCGAGGAACTCTGGTCGCGCCTGGGGCACGCCGGTTCTTTGGCGCGCGAACCCTATCCCGAGGCTGACCCGGCCTACCTAGTTGAGGAGACTGTCACTGCCGTGGTTCAGATCCAGGGTAAGGTCAGAGCCCGTCTTGAGGTGCCGCCGTCGGTTTCGGCCGCCGACCTGGAAGCCCTTGCCTTGGCCGATGCCGCCGTGGTCGCCGCCCTCGATTCGCGCCCGGTCCGTCGTGTTATTGCCCGGCCACCCAACCTGGTGAACCTGGTGGTGTGAGTTTGAATATGGAGCTGTGAGTTTGGGACCCGGGTTGTTCAGCGCGCCCCAGCGGCCGCATTGTCGAAGGCTCCCGCGGTAGGTAGTTTCACCGGTCCACAGGCCTGTCGGTTCTCGATCAGTGAAGACCTGGCGGCGACCTAGATTGACCGCATGGGCCTCAGCGACGAACCGGACCTTGGGTCGTCCAATGATGTCCTCGCCCGCCTCCGCCTGCGGGCTCGATTGCAAGAAAACGAATCCGAACACCGGCCTGGCGTCCATGCTCGCCCCCGCTTGCGGCTCGGCGGCAATCGCCTGGCCATCGGTGGGGTCGCCGCCGTCACAGCCTTGGCCGCGGCGGCCCTCTTGTTGCCGTCACTCTTGGCGGCTTCCGGCACGGAACCCGATCCCGCCGCCGGAGCCACCGGGTTGGTTTGGGAGAGCCCTCCGGCCAGCCTTGACGGGTCAGCGCCGGATGACGAGTTGGTCGTGGTCTATGTGACCGGGGCGGTGGCCACGCCCGGCGTCTTCGAATTGGAGATCGGAGCACGACTCGTTGACGCCCTCGAGTTGGCTGGTGGGGCCCTCGAGGGGGCCGATCTAGCGAGCCTGAACCTAGCCGCCCAGCTGATTGACGGCGAGCGCATCTACGTGCCGTGGCCGGGTGAGACCCCGCCGCCGGTGATCGGCCCGGATCGCTCCGGCGGTGCCGGTTCTTCTAGCTCCGGAGGGTCAGAGGGCGCGCTCGGTTCAGACTCCGGGAAGGTCAACGTCAACCAGGCCAGCGCTGAGGCGCTGACGGCGCTGCCCGGCATAGGGCCGGTCCTAGCGCAGCGGATCGTTGATTTCCGGGACGCGAATGGCCCGTTTGCGGAATTGAACGACCTGTCTGAGGTCACCGGGATAGGGTCCAAGATCCTGGCCGGGCTGTCTGAGTCGGTCGAGTTTTGAACAAGCCCAGCCTTGACCTGCGCTTAGTGCTACCGGTCGTCGGCGCCTGGGTAGCTGTGGCGCTAGCGGTCAGTTGGGCGCCCGGCTGGTCGGTCAGCCTGGGG
>JAIRNM010000005.1 GCA_031258055.1 Bifidobacteriaceae bacterium | reverse complement strand
CACCAGCGCCCATTCGCCGGGGGTCGGGGCGCCCCGGACCACCGCCTGGGTGGCCACCCCCATCGGCTCGCCCAGGGCGGCCAGTTCCAGCGGCAGGCCCTCGGGCAGGGCGAAGACCTGCCCCGGCGGCATGTTGATGAGTTCTTGCATGCCGCCGGGCGCGTCGGTGCTGACGCCTTGGCCGGCCTTGCCCGGCCAGCAGCCGATGCACTTCAAGGAGGTGCAGCAGTTGTAGCGCCCGATCCGGCAGGGATAGCACTGCCCGCAGGTGCTGGTCGGGTTGACGCAGACGGGCTGGCCGACCCTCAGGTCGGTGACGGCGTCGGAGCCGATCGCCTCGACCACGCCCGAGAACTCATGCCCCTGAATCACCGGCAGCGTGGTCACATAGGAGTCGTCCCAGACATGGACGTCCGTGCCGCAGACCGCCACATAATGCACCCGGACTTGGATCTTGTCCGGTTCGACCGCCGGGGCCGGGCGGTCCTCGATGACCGTCCGCCTAGGGCCGATCGTGTTTGCCACCAACATTTGGGTATGCCTCCCTTCTGGATTGCGGGTGCGCCCCCGGCCGTGACCGGTCTGAGGCGCGGAGCGGGCGTCCGCTCAAGAGTTGTGCGGCGCCTGTCTACCATCGCGGAAGACGTTGAAACGCGCCAGATTCCGAACACCGCATTTGGGCACGGCGCGCTTCAACGCCATCGAACGCATTTCGCTCAGCCGGCGGCGAGAGTCGTCTCTTTCCTTTTCGGACCCAACTGATCAAGCGGGGTCTTGAAAGTCTCTCGACTGAATAATGCGGCCGCGCCGGACGCCAAGCACAGCACCGCCAGGTAGATTGGAATCGGTAGCCAGTTGGTCGATCCACTTGGAACCAGCGCTTGCGAGATCATCGGAGTGAACCCGGCCGCCAGCAGACCGACCTGGATGCCGGTGGCGGCGCCAGAATAGCGCACTCTCACTTCGAACAGCTCGGGGAACCAGCCGATGTAGATAGCATTCACGCACGAATAAGCGATGCTCCGGTAGAACACCGCGGCGAGAATGATCCACAGCGCGTTCTTAGACATGATGGCCTGGAAGTAGATGAATAAGGCAGAGGCGCAAAGAAGGCATCCAACAACAAATACCGGCTTGCGTCCAATAGTGTCGGAAAGCAACGCCGCCAAAGGTTGCCCAATCATCCCGACCGCCATCCCGATGATCACGGCGACTAGCATCACGGTGCTGGGAACCCCCACGGTGTTGGTGCCGAAGGACAGGGCGAACACCATAAACGCGGTGTCGGTCGCGCACACCAGCATCATGATGATGCATTTGACGAGCGTCGGCCAGTCAGTTCTCAACAGCTCGCCCAGCGGAAGCTTAGCCGTCTTCCTCTCCTTCTTCACCTCGGTGAAGACTTCGGGCTCCATCAAGGTTCGCCGCAGGACGTATGCGACCACCATGATGACTGCGCTGAGCCAGAAGGGCACGCGCCAGCCCCAACTCATGCGAGCGGCTTCCGGCAAAGCTTGGATCGGCAAGAAGACAGCGTTAGCGAGCACGATGCCCAGGTTGCACCCGGTGATGGTGAAGCTGGAGTAGAAGTTGCGCCGATTCGCGGGCGCGTTCTCCATGGTCAAAGTTGAGGTCCCAGCCGATTCGCCGCCGGCCGAGAAACCCTGCGCGAGGCGCAGAATCACGAGTAGGACCGGAGCCAGCCAACCAACCTGAGCGAAGGTGGGCAGGCAGCCGATCAAGAACGTGCTCACCCCCATGAGGACGATGGTGAACAAGAGTATGTTGCGACGTCCGATCTTGTCGCCAAGATGGCCCAGAATGATCCCGCCGAAGGGGCGAGCCGCATACGACACCCCGAAAGTGGCGAACGATGCCAGCATGGCGGCCTTGCCACCCCCGAAAATTATGTCGCCGAAGGTGAGCGAGGCCGCCAAGCCGTAAATGAAGAAATCGTAGTATTCGAGCGCGGTGCCCAGAAAACCTGCCAGCGCGGATTTTCGGCCGAGTCGGACACGGGCTGAGACTTCCTTGCCTGCGCGTGGAGCGCTGTTGTGGTCATCCACTTTGATTACCACTCCGTTCTATTGGTCGTGCGATGGTTCCTCCGAGCTTGGATGAATTCATCGCGTCTTGTTGGTTGGCGGCCGGATCAGAGCGGTAGAACTCTGCCACGCCGCCCTGACGCGGCCGGGGAATGCCATTGGCTTTCCCGGAAAACGGGATGTCACGCCGCGCTCTCATTGGAGCACCGCGTTGATTGCCCCGGTCTCGGCCATCCGGACGGCATCGCGGTGGCGATAACCGAGGCGCTCAAGGATTTCGAGATTGTGTTGTCCTAGCGGCGGGGGCGGGGACGCATCGGCCAGCGACACTGGCAGGGCGGAGATTCGGTGAGGAATGTTGGTCTGCAGAACCCGGCCGGTGATTGGGAAATCGCGATAAGCCATCATGCCGGCATTTGAGTCAACAATACGTTTGATCGCCTCAGCCTTTGTGGCCACAGGCGCGACGCAGATATCCTTGTCGGCCAGCCACTCGTTCCATTCGCTCAGCGTCTTCGACGCCACCAACCGTTCCATCTTGTCGAAGGCCTCGGGCGCCTCGTGCCGCCGGCATAGCTTCACGGGAATCAGATCTTCGACCCCCGCTTCCGTGCAGAAGGTTGTCCAGAACTTCTCCTCGAGCGCTGCGAACGTGAGCGTGCGGCCGTCCCTGGTCGTGTAGACGTTGTAGCAGACGGCCGGATACTCGAGGTCTTGCGCTTCGAGGGCCTCGCCCAGGAAATGGAAACGGCTGTCAACTAATGAGTTCCACCAAACAAAGGAGTCGAACATCGAGACGTCGACGTATGAGCCTTGGCCGGTGCGTTCCCGGTCGTAGAGCGCTGCCAACATGCCTTGAGCGGCGACCATGGCGCTGGCGATGTCCGGCAGGTGGATTGGCGCGTCGACCCCGCCGTTGATCGACAAGTATCCGGACAGCCCCTGCATGTTGAGGTCATGAACAGCCTTGAGGCTTCTCGGGTCATCCTGGCCGAACGCCGAGTATGAGCAATAGACGATCTTCGCGTTGACTTGCTTGATTGATTCGTAGTCGACCCCCAGACGCTTTGTGACCCCTGGCCGGAAGCTCTCGACAATGATGTCGGCGCGCTCGGCCAGTTTCATAAAGACTTCGTGCCCGTCAGTGTTCTTGAGATTGAGGGACAGGCTCTTCTTATTGCGGCAGAGGGCGGTGAAGTAGTAGCTGACCCCGTTGATGAAGGGGTAGTCGTGCCTGCAAAGATCCCCCTTGGCGGTGTCTTCGATCTTGACGACTTCGGCTCCGAGATCGGCCAGAATCTGCGTGGCGTAGGCCCCGGGCAGGTAGCGGGTCATATCCAGGACGAGCAGGTCCCGGAACGATTGGTTGTGGTTCGTCATTGAAACGCTTTCTCTCGATCTTCTCCGGGGCTGTCACGCCTTCGGAAAGCCAGGCCCGTGGCTGGGCGCGAGCACGCTCTTGGGCACCGGCGGGCCGGAATAGCACAGCACCGCCCCTTGCTCTCCGAGGCTGTGGATGTCGGCGTCCGAGTACCCGTGTCCACTCAAGACCGCGCGCGTGTCATAGCCGATCGGCCTCGACCGATAAAGCACGGGATCGCCGACGCTGGCCAGGCGCACCGGCGTGGTGGTGACGGTGTATTCGCCGAGGTCGTCGTAATGGATCTTGCGCAGAATGTCATTGTCGAAGGCCTCGTCGTCTTCGAGGATGTCGTCAACGGTGAAGCATTTCTGGAAGGGGATGTCCCTTTCCTTGAAGAGCCGTTCCCAGTGGGCGAAGTCCTGCTTGGCGAAGGCTTCATCCATCCAGGCGATAACTTGCGCGTTGGCGCCGCTGGGGCCGATGACTTCGAGCGTGTCGTAATCCTTGTTGCCGACCAGGTGATCCAACCCGATGGTTGTCATCACCAGCTCAAAGTACTTGTTGTAGTGGCCGAAACACATGTTGAACCAGACGCCGTCCCCGCTCTGGTAACAGTTGTTGGTGGGGCAGGGCGCCTTGCGACGGTCTTTCGGGTACTTGGCCCCTTGTTGGCCGGAGACGATCGCCGAAGTCATGGCCCAGCAAGCGGCGTGGTAGAGATTGACTGTGACTTTGTCCCCCTGGCCAGTTCGCAGCCGCCGGACAAGCGCCGCCAAGACTCCCGAAGCGAGCATTTGGCTGGCGTTCCAGTCGCCGACCGCGAACGGTGGGTTGCCTGGCTGAAAGTGCTCGTTGGCCTGGGGAAAGGACATGGCAAGACCACCTCGGGCGGAATAGGCCGTGGCGTCGAATCCGCGGGAGTCTTTCTCCTTGCCGCGCTCCCCATAACCGCGCATCTGGGCCCAGACGATGTGCGGGAATCTCGTCTTGATAGAATCGTAATCGAGGCCCAACCGTCCAAGAGCCCCGTCCCTGAAGCTCGTGACGAAGACATCGGATTCAGCCAGAAGCTTTTCCATGACCGCGCGGCCGCCTGGCGATTTTAGGTTGATGGCGAGCCATTGCTTGTTCATTGAGCTCATATCAAATGCGGCGTCGTCGAACTCAGTCTTGTGGTTCATCCCCCAGCTTGCGCCTTGGGTGCGCTGTTCGTCGCCGGTGAACGGCTCGACCTTGTAGACGGTGGCGCCCAGCTCGCCGAGCAGGCGCGGGCAGGCCGGTCCGGCGACGTACTGAGTCAGGTCGATTACCTTGATTCCTTGTAGTCCGCCCATTTGGGATTCTCCTATCGTCACAAAGTAGTTATGCGGGTGATCAGTCGCCTGCGAACTGGTTGGCGAGTGCCGGGAGGGCTTGGTACAGATCTCCGACCAGGCCATAGTCGCTGGCCGCGAAGATCGGCGCGGAGGCGTCAGAGTTGATCGCGATGATCGTCTTCGCGTCCCGGACGCCGGCCAGGTGCTGGAGCTGCCCGGAGATGCCGAGCGCCACGTAAAGCTCGGGGCTGACTCGCAACCCGGTCACGCCGATGTAGCTCTCTCGGGGCATCCAGCCTTTGCCTTCGGCGATCGGGCGCGAGCAAGCCAGATCCGCGCCGATGGCGCTGGCCAGTTCGCGCGCCAGGGACAGGTCTGGCTCGGCCCGAAAGCCCATGCCCACCGCCACGATCCGGCGCGAGCTGGCGAGGTCGGCCGCGCCAGTTGGATGGCGCCCGGTGGCGATCACCCTCATGGCGGCGCGGTCCTCGACGGCCACGGCCTGCGCCGTCCCGCCCGGACCGGCTTCGGCGCCGCCCTCGGCGATGACCACCCGGACCTTGCCGGTCGTGACCCGTTCCAGGGCGATGCCTCCAAACCGGCCGACGAGGGTCGATTCGGCTGTCAGCTCGCGGGGATCGGTCAGGACCGGGGCGTCGAGCGCGGCGGCCAGCGCACCGGCCAGGACCCGTTCGGCCGGTCCGTTGCGGGCCAGCGCCAGGTCGCCCGGCTCGGCTTGAACAGCCTTGATCACCGCCGGGACGGCTGCCTCGGCCGGGCCGGCGCCGTCCGTCACGGTGACGGTTCGGTCGACCCCGGCCAGCGGGCCGCAGCCGGCGTCGACCAAGATCACCTGGCCGCCGAGCGCCCGCGCCAGGTCGATCAAGCCCTGGATGTGGGAATCTGTCGAGATGATCCAAGTCGTCATGGCTGGTCTGCTCCCCGGTTGTCCTAAAGCACGCCATCCGCGCGCAGAGCGGCGATGAGATCGGCGGCGGCCGTTTGGCCGCTGAAGGTCTTCCCAAGCCGCCGCGCGGCCCCAGGACGTTCGCGGCCGACCACTTGCACAATCGAAGCGGGCGCCGGCAACTGGTCCAGGGGAACCACCTCGGCCGGTTTCTTGCCCGCGGCCAGGACGTCTTTGATGCCCGGCGGTCGCGGCGCGGCCGCGTCGGTGGCGATCCCGGCCACCAGCGGACCGGTCACTTCGACTGATCGGGTCCCGCCCGGCACGGCCTGTTCGGCCGTCCAGCCAGCTTCGGAAGGCTCCAGTTTCGTCACCCCCAACAGGCAGGGCCAGCCGAGGTAGCCCGCCGCGAGCGCCGGGATGATTCCCGCGCCCTCGTCGATCGACACGTCGCCGGCCGCCACCAAGCTGACGTTTTCGAGGCGGGCGACCAGCCCGGCCAGCGCCCGGGCGACGTCGGTCAGGTTCCAAGAGGCGGTGGCGTCATCGGCGGCTATCAGGGCCGAGTCCAGGCCGCGGGCCAGGACGGTTTTGCGGGCCAGCGCCGAACTGGCGTCCGCCTTGCCCAGGCTCACCCCGACGCACGGCTGGCCGACCGCTTTGGCGACCTGGCGGGCGACCTCGATGGCGACGGCATCGTACTCGCTGAGGGCCGGCTTGGCGCCCGACCATCGCACCGCGCCGTCCGGCGCCACCGAGGCGTCTTGCGGATTGGCGGTCCACTTGTAGAGCGCTATTACCGTCATCGGGAATCCTCCGGTGTGTTGTTCAAGCGGGCGGGGCCGCGCAGAGGGCTAAACTGTCCGGCGTGACAGCTCCTAATCGGACGGCGGGTCGCCCCTCGCCGGCGCCGACGCCGACGCCCCGGCCGAATAAGCGCGATGCCGAAGCGACCCGCCAGGACATCATGAAGGTGGCTTTGACCGAGTTCTCGCGCCACGGCTTGGAGGGCTCGCGGATTGATCGGATCGCCGATCAGACCCATACCTCGAAGCGGATGATCTACTACTATTTCGGCTCCAAGGAGGGTTTGTACCAACAGGTGTTGGTGGCCGCCTACCGGCATATCCGCGAGAGCGAAGTCGAACTGGGGTTGAACCATTATGAGCCGGTGGCCGGCTTGCAGACGCTGGTGCGATCGACCCTGCGGCATTACGAGAACAACATCGACTTCATCCGCCTGGTCTTGTTCGAGAACTCCTACGAGGTCGGCGCGGTGCATCTGATGTCGGACGACGTGCGTTCGCTGAACGTGTCCGCCTTGGACGTGATCGAGGACCTGTTGGTGCGCGGCCGGGCGTCGGGAGTTTTCCGCGAGGGCCCCACGGCCCTGGACGTCCACCAGACAATCACGGCGCTGTGCTTCTTCCGGGTCAGCGACCGCCATTCCTGGAACGGACTGTTCGGCAGCGACATGCTCGGCGAAAAGGACTCGCCGCACGTCAGGGCGCTGATCGAGGACACGGTCCTGCGACTGGTCCTGATCGACCCGGAGGGCACGCCCCGGCCGCTGGGCCGGGCCTGACTCAGGCATATTCCGCCTCCAGGCACTTGGCGATGACGACCACCTGGATCTGGTTGGTGCCGTCCATGATTTGGAAGACTTTGGCGTCGCGGAACAGTTTTTCGACCGGGTAGCCGCGGGTGTAGCCGTTGCCGCCGAACACTTGGACGGCGTTGGAGACAACGTTTTGGAGCATGTCGGT
>JAIRNM010000229.1 GCA_031258055.1 Bifidobacteriaceae bacterium | reverse complement strand
GGCATCGGCCACCCACTCTTCCGCGTCGGCCAGAGTGACGTTGCGGTAGGCGGCGCGTTCGACTTCTTGGCGGTACAACTCGCTGAGATCCGATTCGAGTTGGTAAGTGGTGGCGGTGTGGACGTGGGACAACTCGAAACCGAAAACCTCCTGCGGAATGCCCTGATAGATGGCCACATTGCCACCGGACTGGCCGACGTAATACTGCTGCTGGCTCCAGCGATAAGTGAAGTAAAGGCCGCCCGCGGCCAGCGCTAGTACCGCAACAATGACGCCGGTCCAGATCAGGCGCTTGCCGACGGGTGAACGGCGGCGCGAATCGGCTGACTCTGGCTCTTCCGGCGCCGGCGCGGCGGGCGTCAATGAGGCCGCTTTGGCGGCGGCGCCGCCCCCGCCGCGGGTCGGGCGGTTCCGGTCGATGGCGGCCGCTCCAGCCACCTGCGCCGCGGTGGAGGGAACCTCATTGGCGGGAAGATCGTCTATGTCTAGCACGTCGGCTATCACACAGGTGACGTTGTCCGGACCGCCCGCCCGCAGCGCCAAGTCGATCAGCAGGTCGGCGCACTGGTTCGGATCGGCCTCCTCGATCAGGCCGCGCTCGATGGTGGCGCTCGAAACAACGCCCGACAGACCGTCCGAACATAGCAGCCAGCGGTCGCCTGGCTCAGCTTTGCGGACGGACACGTCCAAGCCACCGGAAAGCTCGACATCGCCCAAGACGCGCAGCAGGAGCGAACGCTGGGGGTGGCGTTCAGCTTGCTCCGGGGCCAACTTCCCTGCGTCGACTAGGTACTGGACAAAGGTGTGGTCAGTCGTCACTTGGCGCAGTTCCCCGTCGCGCAGAAGGTAAGCGCGCGAATCGCCGATGTGCCCCAAGATCAACCGGTCGCCGGTCCGCAACAAAGTGGTGATAGTGGTGCCCAAACCTGCCAAATCCTGGTCTTCTTCGACCCGCTCCAGCAGTTCTTGATGGGCTTCCTCGACGGCGTCCTCTAGGGCCTGAGCGCCTTGGTCGGCGGGTGGAGTTTCCTCATCAAGAGGCGCTAAATGGGCTATCGCCACCGATGAGGCGATGTCGCCGCCAGCGTGACCACCCATGCCGTCCGCGACTACCAACAAATGAGGCCCGGCGTAAGCCGAGTCCTGATTATTGGCGCGGGTCAAGCCGATGTCGGAGCGCACCGCGTAGCGCAGAGCGATGGTCACGCTACTTGAGCACCTCCAACGTTGTGTTGCCGATCCTAATCGATTGCCCCGCGGTCAGTTCGACGGGGCCCGCAATTCTCTCACGCCCCAGAAATGTACCGTTGGTCGAGCCCAAGTCTTCCAGCACCCAACCGCCATTGCGAGGCACCAACTGGGCGTGGCGCCCGGACGTGAACTCGTCGTCTAAGACCAGGTTGGCGGTCGAAGACCGCCCTATCACCACCGGAGCGCGGCTCAGCGGCAGAGTTGTGCCGCGAAGCGGGCCCGACTTCACAACCAGCCGGGTGGGGGCATGTTGTTTGGGGGTTACCGGCACGCGGGCTGGCACCGACCCCGGTGTGGGAACGGGTGCGGGACTGGGGTAGGCCGCCGGGTTGACGGCATCGGCCGAACCGAAGTGGGGAGCGGCCGGGGGAACCGCCGCTGGGGCGCCAGCCAGCTCACTGGGGACGCCGACCACGGCCCGGCCCTTTGGGCGCCGCCGCCCGCCCCGCGCGGCCGCTGTGGAGTCACGACGGCGGATCGTGGTCCCGTAGATGTCGCGGCGCAAAGTAAACAGGGCGGCCAAGACGAACAGCCAAAGCAATAGCAAGTAGCCAAGCCTGAGCAGCGAGACCGACAGCTCTCCCATAGGTCAACCTTAGAGCCTGTTCCCGGACCTCGCACTGGCCGGTCCTGGCGTTGCTAGTGGGCTTCGGGGCAGTCGGCGGCCGCAGGCGGGCCCGAGCTCAAGCCGACGGGTCAAAACCAAGGTCCGTTGATTCGCCCGTCCAGAAAACGACCCGGGTCCGGCCCACCGTCAGGGTGTTGCCGTCGACCAATAAGGCGTTGGTGATGCGGTGGCCTTCGACAAAGGTGCCGTTGGTTGACCCCAGGTCGGTCGCCACTGGACCATCCGGCGTCATTCGGATTTCGACGTGGCGGCGTGAGACGCCCGTGTCTTCGACAATGATGTCCGCGTCCGAACCCCGTCCGATCACCGTGACTGGGCCAGTCAACAGGTACCGTTGGCCGTCGATGTCGATAATCGGGTGCCGTGATGTGGCTGGCGCCGGACCGGCCGGGGCGACCGCTCCGCGCACGGTCTCTGAGCGCACATGGAAAACGCCGACCTCCAAGTCCGGATTTTCCTCGAATGTGACCGAGACAGGCCCAACAAAGGCGTAACGTTGCGAGGCGGCGTGTTGTGCGACTCCCTCCTGGAGTTCCTCGCCCATTGCCTCCGCGCCCCAATCGAGGATGCGGTCGAAGTCCTGCGGCGCCAGTTCGATCACGAACTCGTTGGGCACCACCGCCCGGCCGCGTGCGAGCACTGCTGCCTTGTCGTCCAATTCGCGCCGGAGCGCTGAGGCCAGATCCACTGGTTTCACCTCACTACGTGATGCCTTGGCGAAAGCGCCATTAACCGCACGCTCCACGCCCTTCTCAAAGCGGTCCAGGAAGGTCATTTTGCCATCCCACCTCCCTGCAAGAACTTTCCCAATGGTAACGACTTCCTTCCCCGGCTGGTGTGGGCCTTAACCAATACACCTAAGTTGTGATTCCCCCCAAAACTCATTTCATGCTAGCCTCAACCCTTGCGCGCGAGTGGCGGAATAGGCAGACGCGCACGGTTCAGGTCCGTGTGCCCGCAAGGGCGTGGGGGTTCAACTCCCCCCTCGCGCACGCAGGCAAAGGCATTGGGGCGTAGACCGGCTAGGTCAGCCGCCCCATCATCATGACGAGCAGTTACGTCCTGCCATATCCAGGAAGCGGCTGACGCGGCCGCCGTAGGTTAGAATGCGAGGGCTGCCTGACGGCATCGGACAAAAAGACCGAGTCTTCAGGCGGACGCGAATATACCCTCCTGTCACGGAAGGACCGTGGCCGTAAGACCGAAGGAGGTGGGTGACTTCATGCGTCCATACGAAATCATGATCATCTTCGACCCGAACCTCGAAGAGAAGACCGTTGGCCCCACGCTGGACCGTTTCTTGAAGGTGGTCCGCGACGACGGCGGCAGCGTCGATAAGGTGGACATTTGGGGGAAGCGGCGGCTCGCCTATGACATCCTCAAGCATTCCGAAGGTATCTACGCGGTGGTGAACTTCACGGCAACGCCGACCACGGCGAAGGAACTCGACCGCCTGCTCGGCCTAGCTGAAACGGTGTTGCGGACCAAGCTGCTGCGGGCTTACCCGGTGGCCGCCGGGGACGCGGCATCCGAAGACGTAGCTGATCAAACGGCGGGAGCGGTGGTCTGATATGGCCGGAGACACAATCATCACAGTGGTCGGCAATCTCACTGCCGACCCGGAACTAAGGTTCACCGCCAACGGCGCCACGCCGGTGGCTAACTTCAGGATTGCCTCCACTCCGCGCACCTACGACCGCGCCAGCGGCGAATGGAAAGACGGCGAAGCGTTGTTCCTGCGCTGCTCGATCTGGCGCGAAGCGGCGGAGAACGTGGCCGAAACGCTAACCAAAGGTATGCGTGTGATTGTCCAGGGACGGTTGGTCCAGCGTTCCTGGGAGACGCGCGAGGGCGACCGCCGCAGCGACTTCGAGTTGCAGGTCGATGAGATCGGCCCGTCGCTGCGCTACGCCTCCGCTAAAGTGACGCGCAATCCGCGCAGCGGCGGCTATGATCCCGGCGCTGGCGGTTATAGCGGCGGTTCGGGGGGCGGCTATGGCGGCGGGAACGCCGCTTACGGTGGCGGCGCGTCTGGCGGGGCGTCTGGCGGCGCGTCTGGCGGCGCTGGCTACGGTCAAGGCGGTGCTCCCCAGGGCGCGCCGAGCGCCCGGCCCGCCGGTTACGGCTCCGGCGCCGCGGAGGACCCCTGGGCCGCTCCCGGCGTGACCGGATCAGCCGATGACGAACCGCCCTTCTAGGCCGGTTCCACAGATGACGGATCGTATTTATGAGTAAAGGAAGAACCATGGCTAAGCCACCATTGCGCAAGCCTAAGAAGAAAGTCAGCCCCTTACGGTTGAACACCGGCGGAGAAGTCGATTACAAAGACGTCGCGCTGCTGCGCAAGTTCATCTCTGACCGGGGGAAAATCCGAGCCCGCCGTGTGACCGGCGTCTCCGTCCAGGAACAGCGCGCCATTGCCAAGGCGGTCAAGAACGCCCGCGAAATGGCCTTGCTGCCCTACTCGAGTTCAGGCCGTTGAACCGGCGTTAGGAGAGACGAATCATGGCAAAGATCATTTTGACCCACGAGGTCTCAGGCCTAGGCGCCCCTGGCGATGTGGTCGAGGTCAAAGCCGGCTACGCCCGCAATTACCTAGTTCCGCGTAAGCTTGCCACGCCGTGGACCAAAGGCGCGGAAAAGCAGATCGCAGCGATGCGCCGGGCCACCAAGGTGCGCGAGATGGCGACGGTTGAAGACGCCTTGGCCGCGTCCGACAAGTTGCGTTCGGCCAGCGTTGAGGTCCCCGCCAAGGCAGGTGCCGGCGGTCGTTTGTTCGGCACCGTTACGACCGCGGACATCGCCGCGGCGGTCAAGTCAGCGACCGGTTTCGATGTCGACAAGCGGAAGATCGAGTTGCCCGGCCGCATCAAGACGACCGGTGACTACACCGTTCAAGTCCGCTTGCACGATGCCGTCGTAGCACCGGTTGACATCCAAGTCGTCGCCTCCGCCTAGTCGGCGGGTTGACGCTGCCCGGTTTACCGGTGGACGGCCCCAGCGGCAGACCGGAACGTGGACCGGACCGTGCCCCGGCGGCATCGGGAACCTGACAGTGCCAAACTGGAGACGTGACTACCTCAACAACTACGTCCCCGCTCCAACTTGACGGCTGGCAATGGGTCACCTCCGGCAAGATCCGCGACCTTTACGAACCCTCAGTCTCCTCGCCGTTCAATGACCTCATCTTGGTTGTTACCAGCGATAAGATCAGTGCTTTCGATTACGTTCTGCCAACCTTGATTCCCGACAAAGGCAAGATTCTGACCGCCTTGACGGCTTGGTGGTTCGAACAACTGGCGGGAGTGATACCGAACCATCTGGTCTCACTCGACGTCCCCGCGCCGGTTCAAGGGCGGGCCATGATCTGCCAGCGGTTGACAATGTACCCAGTCGAATGCGTCGCCCGGGGCTATCTGACCGGCTCCGGCCTGGCCGAATACCAGGCGACAGGCGAGGTCACGGGCATCAAGCTGCCCGAGGGCCTGGCCGATGGCGATCGCTTGCCCTACCCGATCTTCACTCCCGCCACTAAGGCTGCACAAGGCGCCCACGATGAGAACGTGTCGCTCGCCTACGTGGCCGATCAGTTGGGCTTGGACACGGCTGAAAGCCTGCGGGACGCGACCATGAAGCTTTACACCAAAGCCGAGGCGATAGCCCGTGAGCGCGGCTTGATCCTGGCTGACACCAAGTTTGAGTTCGGCGTCGAGGCCGCCAGCGGCCTGCTAACCCTTGGCGACGAGGTCCTGACCCCCGATTCATCGCGCTATTGGGACGCCAAAACCTGGGAGCCTGGAAGCCCGCAGGCCTCCTTCGACAAGCAGTTCGTGCGCGATTGGTTGGCGCAGGACTCCGGTTGGGACCGAGCTAGCGAACCGCCCGCCCTCCCGGACGAAGTCGTTGAGAAAACCCGCTCCCGTTATATCGAGGCCTACGAACGCCTAACTGGCCAAGCCTTCTTCGCTTAGGAGGCCGGTGAAAACCCGGCCCCCTAAGGCGCCACGCCTCTGCTTGCCTTCCGCGTTTCCTTAGGTCAGCGCTTGGCGCTGCCCACGCGGGCACGGTCGGACGGTGATTATTCACCACCGTCCTAGACACGCTGACCTGGGATAATGCCGCGGCAACAGCCTGCGAGTAGGCTTGTCGTGGCTTGCCCGCACAAGCGTTGAGAAGGGAACTATGGCACGAGTGATTGTGGACGTTATGCCCAAGCCGGAGTTGCTGGACCCCCAGGGTAAGGCCGTGGCCGGTGCTCTGCCGCGACTCGGCTTCGATCAGTTCCAGGCCGTCCGCCAGGGTAAACGCTTCGAGTTGGAGGTTTCGGGGCCACCCGCGCCAGCACTCCTGGAGGCCGCCCGGCAAGCGGCTGTGACCGTGCTCTCGAACCCGGTTATTGAGGACGTGGTTTCGGTTCGCTTCGACGAAGGAGCCCCCTCGGCCGCTCAGAGCGACACCGTGCCCAGTGCGGTTGACCTCCCCGCAGCCCTGCCCCAGGATCCAGCGTGACCACCCGGATCGGCGTGGTCACCTTCCCAGGGACCTTGGATGAGCGCGACGCCCTCAGAGCCATCGGCCTGGCCGGAGCCGAAGGCGTGAGCCTGTGGCACGCCGACCGTTCGCTTCATCAGGTGGATGCGGTCGTCCTGCCGGGCGGGTTCTCCTACGGCGACTACTTGCGGGCGGGCGCAATCGCCCGGTTCGCGCCGGTCATGGAGTTAGTTGTTGAAGCCGCCCACGGCGGCCTCCCGGTACTTGGTATCTGCAACGGTTTTCAAGTGCTGACTGAGTCACATTTGCTGCCGGGGTCAATGATCAAGAACAACCATTTGACTTTCGTCTGCCGCGAACAGCGTCTGCGGGTTGAATCCAACCGCACCGCTTGGACCAACCAGTTTTCTCCTGGCCAGGAGATCGTCATACCTTTGAAGAACCAGGACGGGCAGTTCGTCGCCGACGAATCGACCCTGGACCAGCTAGAAGCCGAAGGACGGGTCGTTTTTCGCTACCAGGGCTGGAATCCGAACGGCTCGCGCCGCGACATCGCTGGTATAACCAACGCTGGGGGCAACGTGGTGGGGCTGATGCCCCACCCCGAACACGCGGTTGAGCCCGGCTTCGGCCCGGACACGGCGACCGCCCCGCGTTCCGGCCAAGACGGCCTAACCTTCTTCGCCTCCTTGATTGCTCGCCTCCAAGGGACCGGCTAGCGCCAAAAAGGCCGACCGCACTTGGACGTTGCCCGCGCACCGGGGAAGCTTCTTGACGGCCAGCAAAGAATAGGATCAACAGTCGGCGCGAACAGTTGTGTGTTGGCTCACGCGAGCCCCGAACTTGCGATTTGACCCGCCAGACAATCAACTCCTGCCTGGTGTCGCGAAGCATCCAAGAACCTCGTCTAACCCAAGCCTTTTGGTGGCTCTCTCACTGAGTCCGCTGTTCGTCGCGCCGATCCTCATCGACTACGCCGTTTCTCGCGCCGATCCTCATCGACTACGCCATTTCTCGGGACGTTTTTCATCGAGTACGCCGTTTCCCGGGACGTTTTTCATCGAGTACGCCATTCCTCCGTGGCTCGTGTGCGTTTACGCAGGTCATAGCGTCGGCTGGGCCGCAGGTCGCCGAGAAACGGCGTACTCGATGGTTCTGACTCCGATTAATGGCGTACTCAATGACGTTGACCCGGATTAATGGCGTACTCGATGGTTCTGACTCCGACTAATGGCGTACTCAATGACGTTGACCCCGACAAACGGCGTACTGGGTGCGGTTTTCTCACTGGCCGTGGTTTGGGGTCCTTGCGGGGCAGGATGACACCTTTGGCGAACAACTAGGCGGGGGGTGTGCAAAGGGTCCGCGACCACCGCCTCGGTCGGTTCCCACGGTTCCACAAACGGCCCCCACCCGTCCTCCAGTTCAGTCGTGCGCGTCCAGTCGGCCACCGCCCGGACGGAAACGGGAGCTAGAACGGGATGGAAGCGACATTTATTGTTGCGATGTCCAACTAGTCGGGACTAGTCTTTGCCCTGTGGCAACAACAGTCGGTGCTTTCGAGGCGAAAACCCATTTCGCTCAGCTACTAGACCGCGTAGAGGCGGGCGAGTTGATCACCATCACCCGACACGGGCGGCCGGTGGCTCATCTCAGGCCCGGCCTGCCCAGCGGCGCGATTTCCCGCCAGGAGGCGCTGGCCGCTCTGGCGGCGGTCAAACAGTGGCGCAGCGGGTCCAGTCTGGGCCGTTTGACTGTGCGGGACGCCATTGACGAGGGGCGGCAGCGCTGATGCTGGTGCTTGACGCCTCGGTCGCCGCCGCCTGGATCATTGACGACGAGGCTACCGACCTAACGGATGAGTTGCTGGTACGGGCCAGACAGGAGACAGCCTTGGTACCGGCCTTGTTTCGCTTTGAGACAGCCAATCTGGTGGTCGCGGCTGAGCGGCGCGGTCGCATGACTCAGGCCCAGGCATCCCAGGCGTTGGATCTGCTGGCCGGAGACTGGATTCGCCTGGCGGACGCGGGCAGCGGACCGTCCCGTTGGTTGGAACTCTCCCGTAGGCATCAAAGCATCAACTTGTCGGCCTACGATGCCGCATACCTGGCCACGGCGATTACTGCGGCGGTGCCGCTGGCCACCTTGGATGCCCGGCTCCGCCACGCCGCCAGCGCCGAAGGCGTCGCAGTCCTCCCAGCCTGACCAGGCGTTAAGCCGTTCACGGTCTTGCTTCTTTACGACCACTTCCGCCAAACCTGTCCGTTAGGCGAGGGCGGCGCGGAGAGCTATGTCTGTGCGGTAATGGGAGCCTTCCAAATGGATTTCGCGGACGGCGGCGTATGCGCGGTCGCGGGCAGCGGCTAGGGTCGGTCCCAGGCCGACCACCGACAAAACCCGGCCACCGGCGGCGACTAACTGGTCGGCATCGGGCGCCGCGGTGCCCGCCTGTAACACGTAGGCGCCGGGGATGGCGTTCGCTGCCGCCAAGCCGGTGATAAGGCCGCCGGTGACGGGCGTACCGGGGTAGTTGGGCGCGGCGATGACCACCGTGACGGCCGCGTCCTCGCTCCAGACCAGGGGCTGGGCGTGGGCTAGCTCACCCTTGGCGGCGGCCCAGAGGAGGCCGGACAGAGGTGTCTGCAAACGAGCCA
>JAIRNM010000326.1 GCA_031258055.1 Bifidobacteriaceae bacterium | reverse complement strand
GCTCTTCCGATCTGGCGGCTTCCTGCTCGCCTTGTCGATGCAGCGTTGGAACCTACACAAGCGGATCGCGCTGGCCGTGGTGGCGCTGGTCGGCACCAAACCGAGCCGTCTGGTGGCCGGTTTCATGCTCGCCTCCGGCTTCATCACTATGTGGGTGTCCAATACGGCGACAGCCGTGATGATGCTCCCGCTCGGAATGTCGATCCTCACCTTGGTGGCGCGCCTGTCTAAGCAGGCCGGGTCGACGCGCTCCAATTTTGGCACCGCACTGATGCTGGGCATCGCTTACGCTTCTTCGATCGGATCGCTGTCGACTCTGATTGGGACGCCGCCCAATACCTTCCTCAAGGGCTACATGGAGCAGCAATTCGACGTCACTATCAGTTTCGCCAAGTGGATGCTGGCTGGTTTGCCGCTGTCGGCCGTGTTCCTGGGCATCACCTGGTTCATGCTTACCAAGGTTCTTTTCAAGCCTGAGATCGACGAAATCCCGGGCGGCCGCGAATTGATCCGCGCTGAGCGCGCGGCCCTCGGGCCGTGGTCGACTGGGGAAAAGCTGGTCGCGCTGGTCTTTTTTGCCGCCGCTTTCTCCTGGATCGCGTTCCCGCTGATTCCGGCGCTGGCTGATCTCGGTGTGAAAGATGAGTACATCGCGATGACGGTCGGTGTTGTCTTGTTCCTTCTGCCCGTCGAGCCGCGTAAGGGCATCATGGTGCTTGACTGGAATACCGCCAAGCACCTGCCCTGGGACGTGCTGTTGCTGTTCGGCGGCGGCCTAGCGCTGTCGGGCTTGATAACCAACACCGGCCTGGCCAACTGGATCGGCTATAAGGCCCAAGCCCTCGGCGGGGTGCCGCTGGTCCTGGCCGTCGCTATTGTGACGTTGCTGATCATCTTCTTGACGGAGTTGACCTCGAACACCGCCACAGCCGCGCTATTCGTCCCGATCATGGGGGGCGTGGCCCTGGGGCTGGGGCTGGACCCGATGATGCTGGCGGTGCCGGTCGCTTTGGCCGCGACCTGCGCCTTCATGTTGCCTGTGGCGACTCCGCCGAACGCGATCGCCTACGGCTCGGGCTGCGTCACGATCGGTTCTATGGTCCGCGGCGGTGTCTGGCTCAACGTAATCGGGATTGTCTTGATCACCATCGCCATGTACGCGCTGTTTATTCCACTCCTCGGCATAGGCGCCTAGCGAGGTTTCGCGGTGTTCCGCTAATGGGGCCTGCCCCAATTGGTGGAACACCCCAGCGCCTCCTTGCTGGTGGGGCGCAGGCGGATTGGGCACGGCCGAATTCGGTTGGACTGGGCGCACGCGCGAACAGGCTTTCGTTCTTTTCGTTCCCTAGTAGGTTGGGCGCATTCCCCCGCTAACGTGGGCGACCCGACGCGAGGACAGGCCAGGATTGGGTACACGTTCTCGGCGGGCATGGCCCGGTTTACAGGAGAGGGCCTCCAGATGGCGGTGATCGGGGGAGGTGGCCTGCCGCTTCTAGAGGATGTTTGGCGAGATGCCGCGGCGGATTTGGGAGCGGTAAACCAAATTCACCATCAGGAAGAACAGCGTCTGGCGGGGGCGCTGGCGCATCCGGCGGTGGAACAGGGTCCGACGCCCGATGGCCGGGAGGGTATAGAGACGGCGGTAGATCTCCCAGAACAATGCTTCGACTTGGGTGGCTTTGAGGTTCGGGGTGTCTATTACGGCGCGGGCCGGGGTGTAGCTGAGTACGTCCGGGTCGGTGATGCGTCCGGTGTTCTTCAACTCCTCGAACAGATCGGTGCCCGGGATGGGAGTGAGGCAGTAGAATTTGGGTGCCACGATGTCGCTGTCCTTGACGAAGTCGATGGTTTTCAGCAGTGATTCGCGGGTGTCGGCGTCAATCCCGACGATCATCTCGCTGGCGATCTCAATGCCAGCGTCGGTTACTACTCGCAGGATGCGGGCGTAATCGGCCGGCTCGCACCACCGCTTGTTGATCGCCCGCAGCGAGTCCGGGCTGATGGACTCTAAGCCGAAGCTGAGGACCCGGCAGCCGGATTCGGCGACAAGTCTGAGCAATTGCGGCCGGTTGGCAATATGGATGGAACACTGCGACATCCATGTCATCCCCAGCGGCTTGATCCGTTCGCATAACTCGGTCAAATAGGTGGGGCGCGACACAATGTTGTCGTCTATCAGGAGGAACTTACGGAAACCAAGCGCCTTGATCGCCTCAATGTCGCGGATGACGTCATCGACCGGGCGTCGCAGGTAATGGCCGCGGTATAAGCAGTAGATGGAGCAGAACTTGCAGGTGAACGGGCAACCGCGGCCGGCTTGCACAGGCAGGAAATCCCCGATTCGTTTATTCACCACTAGGTCGTAACGAGGCAGCGGCGTGCTGAGCGTGCCGGTGACCTTCCCGGTGTAACGCGGCTTGAGCGTCCCTGCCGCAAGGTCCTGGCACAACTCCGCCATGATCCCCTCGGCGTCCCCGACTACCACCGAGTCGCAATACTGGGATGCGAGGTCCGGCACCAAGGAGACCATTGGGCCGCCCATTATCACGGTCTTTCCCCGGCGCTTGAACTCGGCCGCGATGTCCTTCGCACGGTTAGCGGCGTGGCCCATACCCCCAAGGCCGATGACATCGGCGGTCGTGTCGTACGGGATATCCTCAATCGTCTCAATACAGATTTCGGCCTTCCAGTCCTTCGGCAGCAGCGCGGCCAACAGGGGCATCCCCAAGCCGACGAAATAGAGTTTCGAGGCTTTCACCGGCAGACCGCGCTCGTCGTAGACAGTCGGCTGGATGAACAGGAATTCTTTGTTCATCCAGCCGACTGTCCTCTTGCGGGCGGAACTCCTACGGTCGAACCTTTCATGGCCGGACCACCAAAGCTAGGTACTGCAAGGTTATGCCCAAGGCGCCGCGGCGCACGCGGCGGTAGACCCGGCGCCCGTAGCGGGAGCGCAGGTAACGGCGCTGCGTAGCGCCGGCTGAAGTCCGCCAATAGGCGCGCAGCAGATTCCAGTAATAAGCGCGGGCGCTCATCGCCACCGGCGTGAAAGCGAGATGGGCCATATCCCAGCGTTCGGCTCGCTCCCTGTCTAAGTTCAGCGAGATGGTCATGTCGTCGTAGAGCGGCGTGCCGGGCATTGGCGTGATTGGCTGGATGTTGACCGCCGGGTGGTCGAACTGGTTCAAGTGGGACACCAGGTTGTCGAAATCGGTTCGGGTCCAATCCGGGCCGGTAATCAGCCCGGCATAGCATTGCACGCCCGCGCCTTCCAATACCCGAACAGCCGCCAGGTTCTGTCCCACCGAAGTCCGCTTTTCATAATCCGATAGATCACCGGCGCGGAACGACTCCAGCCCGACGAAGAACGCGTCGAAGCCGTGAGCTGCCAGCAGGCGAATGTCCTCTGGATGTTTCACAATATAATCGGCCCGCCCAAAAGCGATGAAGTGTTTTCTGATACCGCGAATGTCAAGTTGGCGGCAAAACTCCCGCAGACGCCACGGCCGCGACAGGAAATTGTCGTCCACTATGAAAATGTTGTCTTCTTCGATGAGTTCGATCTCCTCCATGACTTCCGCCAAGTCGCGCTCAGAATACGGGCAAACCTGAGCACAAAAACAAAAGCGGCAGGTGAATGGGCAGCCGAAGGATGTCTTCAAAGTGGCGCAATGGTCGTGGTAAATGTAGTTGTAGTGGTCGCGGTAGGCGGCGGTGATACGGCGGTCAGGCAACACCCCGCTGAGCGGCTCTAACGCTGGGCGTGGTTTGTCAGGCGCCCATACGCCTGGTAAGCCCATGGCCGCGGCGGGGCTGTCGCAGTCGGCCAAGGCGGCCATGGTGGCTACGCCGTTTGCCCAGATCACATAGTCGATCGCCGCGTCGGCGAAATCGGCTGGTACCACCTCGGCGTGGACCCCGCCCACCGCCGTCCAAGTGCCTGGGGTGAGCCGCTTGACGAGCCGGGCTAGGCGCTTGATGACTTGGACGTGGTTGATGTAGCCGGTGAAGGCGATCAGGTCATAACGCTCGCGCCGCAAGAAAGCGCGCAGTCCGTGCCGGTCCACTAACAAGTCGACTAGCCGCACCTGGTGGCCCTCGGCCGCCAGTTTGGCTGCCACGGTTTCCAGTTCCAACGGTTCGCAGATCATGAAGCGTTGCAAATTGATCGACCGACGGTCGGGGCGCGGGCGCACCAGTAAGACTCTCACGTGCCCGGCACCTTGAAAACTCGGAATTGGGTGGTCAGGGGCTGGTACTCGACCCGCCGCGCCCCCAACCGAGCCGCTGTCATGAGCAGCGGGTTGGCCATGTGCAAAGCTGCCCGCAGGTCAATGTAGTCGCACCCCAATTTGAGCTTGCTCTCATCCGCTGTTTGTCCGAAGTCGATAGTCTGGAAGCCGTTTTCGATCCCATAACGGACTATCTCGACCAGCATCCGGTGATAGCTGTCATATCCTTGCGCCGTGGCGTAATTGACGCCGACGAACTCGAATATGAGTTCACTGCCGTTCGGTAGTAGCTGGGCGAATCCCTGGGGGCCCGACTCGTCTTCAAGGACAAAAGTGCGGAAGTCCGATTTGCGGAAGAACTCAATCGGCAGCACTTCTATGACTAGGCGCGAGCGGGCGACGACTTGGCGATATAAATCGTAAAGCTTGCCGTCGAATTCATCCGGCCCGGCCAGGAAACGCATCCGGAGCACGTCGGAGGCCGCCAGCGCTCGGCGCCAACGGCGGCGGTAGGAGGCCCGCATAGCGTCTAGGTAGCGGTCGAGACTGTCCCACCGTAAGCGCAACTCGCACCTATAGCAGGTACGTCCGGTGGCGAAACCGGAGTAATGGCCGGGCGGCAAGTTGAGTATCAACTTGTTGCCCGGCAGCCCTCGGATGAACCTCAACGCCTTGTCTTGATACCGTCCGAAGACGAATCCGGGGCGGGCCACCGACAGCGGCAAATAGACAAAAGTCATGGTCAAGTGGAGGTCTCGGTCGGTGAACATAGTTAGGTTGTAGTTGCGCCGCTGGAGGGTCATGAACACGGTGTCGAGCCGCCCGTCGGCTGCCCTGATGTGGTAATAGCGCTGGCCGCAACGGTCGTAGCTCTCGATGAAAGCCAGGAAGTCCCGCTTTAGGTAGGGGTTGTCACCGGTAGCCGCGTCCCAGTCGGCGGGGAGGTCGCGGGCGCTATCGCAGGCGCTGATCATGGCGCCACCTCCTGGGTCCAGACGGCGAAGCGGCGCCGCGGCCGGGCTTGGAAGGCGTGGCCGAGCGACGTCGAAGCCTGGTTGACATCCCAAACAAAAGTGGTCTCGAACCGGCTGAAGTGGCCGTCCAAATGGTCGGCGAACCGGGCCAGGAGCGCGGTGGTGGCCACGCCGCGATACTCGCGCACCACGCCGATGGCATTGACCACCGCCGTGTCGATGCTCTTAGCCCGGCAGCTCAACCGCCAGCCGATCTCAGCCATCGTCAGCCGCCGTCCCTTGGGTAGGACCTGGTTATAGTCCGGATGCCAGAACAAAAACCCGACAGCCTGGGAGCCGTCGAGGGCGAACAGCAGGTTCTCGGGGCGCAAGAACGGCTTCAGCCCCCGTAGCAGATCAGCGAAATGCCCGTGCTCAGTCGGGGCGTAGAAGGGTGTCGTGCCGAGCGTGGCATCGCAAAGGCGGCGGAAGGTTTCCATTTCCCCAGCCCAATCGCGCCGGTCGAAGCCGCGCACGCTGATCACCGGTCCGGCCGAGTCTGCTCGTTTGGTGCGAAGGCGGGCCAGCCGGACGGCATCGGCCACCGAGCCGCTGTAGGCAGTCAATCCCTGCCGCCGCCAACGGTCGAAAAACCCGCCCCGGTGGGGCCCGTTCCAGGGCGAACCGAAGCTGGCCGGTTCGAAACCTTCGGTCAGGATGCCCACCCCGTAGCTCACGTGGCCATCCAGCCCGACGATGACGCGCGGCAGGCGTCGGCGCCGGGCCTCGGCTTTGGCCCGGCCCAGCAGGGCGTCCACCGCTGACTGGGCGCCAACCTGGGCCTCGAAGAACGCTACCTGCAGTGCTGGAAGCGCCTGGTCGTGGACCAACAGGCACTCGGCTTGAACGCTCCCGTCGACCACCGCGAGCAGCGGCTGGGTCCAGCAAGAGCGGGCAAAGGCTGTCTTGTCTCGTGTCAGGTTCTCGAAGGCGAACTCGGCGGTGGCGCAGTAGCCCGACTGGCCGAGGTGGCTCTGGCGCCGAAAGGCCCGGTAGCGACGCCAGCCGCCGCGACCAACAGCCTCGATGAGCGCTACTCGACCCGGCCCCGCGCTCGCCGTCCCTGCCCGCACGGCATCATCTTATCGGCGCCGGTGCCGTTTTCGTGCCGCCAAACCGTCATCCCGGGCGGAGCGAAGCGGAGTCGCGGGATGACGCTGAGCCAACGAGATCGAACGCTTCATCGCATCCCTGCCCGAGATTGTGGAAGTGGCCGGGAACGCTACCGGTGACGAGCAGGGCATCCGCGACCTGGACGACTGGCCGATCTGGGCGGCAGCCAATCGCGGGCGAGTTTTGGCGCGATCGCCTCGTCGGTCCACAGCTCCAAGAGGACCGATCTGGCTGCCGCGTCGTCAAGCGCACTGACCAACTGTTCGGGTGTGGAAGCGTTCACGGGTTCTGTCCTTTCTCCGGGCGCCCAAGGCGCGTTGCGTTAGAGGTCGCCTCGGAGATGTTCGGCTAAGTAGGGCACGATGAACTCGACTTCGCCCCGCCGCCCGGGGGCGATCACACCCGCGTCGATCAGGCGGCGACGGTAGGCCTGGGCGGTGCCCGCGCTGGAACCAAGCCTGGCCTGGATGTCCGCCACGCGGCTCGGCCCTTGGTCGGCGGCCATGTGGCACAGGAAGGCCAGGTCCTGGTGCGACAGACGGCTCAGAACCGGTTCGTGGATAGCCCCGGCCAGATCCTGCCGCGCGGAAGCCACCGCTTGGTCCACCATGGCGCCGGAAATCTGGCTCGCTGTGCCGGCGTAGCGCAGCAGGTAATAGCCGACCAACTGCAAGAGGTACGGGTAGCCCCGGGTGGCGTCGACAGCTCTAGCCAGGTCCGCCGGGCTGATCGTTTGGCCGCGTTCGGCCAGCACGGTCGCGTAATGCACCGATACCTCGCCCAACGGGAGCGGCCCCAAGGGGACCTTGCGCGCCCGGTTCAAGAAGGTCAAGACCTCGTCGTTGAGCACGGAGGAGACCGCGTGGGGCAGGCCCGCCATGGCGATCGCGATGTTCCGGCCCTCCCCGACAGGGTCTTAAGCAAAGTGGTTTAGGTTGGTGATGTTGATTGGGGAATGGTGTTGGTGGTTTGGTTTTTGGGGTCGCTGAGTTGGCCTTGCGT
>JAIRNM010000307.1 GCA_031258055.1 Bifidobacteriaceae bacterium | reverse complement strand
GGCCGCCGAAGACCCCTCGGCGCTCCACTAATAGGGACAGGCCCCATTACTGGAGCGCGACCAAATACCCTGCGCGCGGGTCGCACGATCTCGTCAGTCCATAGAGATCCCGCGACTTCGCCTCGCTGCGCGCGGGATGACAAGGGTGGCGGATCGGTCCGCGCGGGATGGCGGCGGCGACTAAGTCGTCCTGTGCGCAGTCGTCGGATATCGGGATGACGCGGGCCAGCCCGGCCGCGTCCGCAACCTTTCCCGCTTCACGGCGACCGCCGCGGGCGGCCCCGGATACGCGCCGGAATCCGGGCGAGGGTGATTGGACGGCATCGGCCGCAGGGGATACTGACTTTATGGCAAAGGACTTTTCGCGCCTGACCGGGATGGCCCGCTACCGGGCGACCCTAGCCCTGGCCGTGCGCTTCGCCTGGCAATTGTGGTGGCTGGCGAAGACGGCGCGCTGGCGCCGACCGGACCGGCTGGCCCGGCGCCGACACCGCTTGTATGCCGAACAGGCGCGCACGTTCACGCGACTGGCCAGCGAAATGGGCGGGCTGGTGATCAAACTGGGCCAACACATCTCGACTCGGGTCGATCTGCTGCCAACCGAATACACAATCGAACTGGCCAAACTCCAAGACGCGGTGCCGCCGGTCGCTGTCAGCGCCATCAAGGCCGAGATCGAACGCGAACTCGGCGCTGACCTGGGCGATATCTACGCCCGCTTCGATGACGAGCCGGTCGCCGCCGCCTCGCTCGGGCAAGTGCACCGGGCCTGGCTCGCGGACGGCACGCCGGTAGCGGTCAAAGTTCTCCGGCCAGGCATCGAAGACCTGGTTGAAACGGACCTGCGCTCGCTCAAAGTGATTCTGCGCTGGCTCGGCCGTCTCACTAGTGTGGGCGGCTACCTCGATCTGGACATGTTCTACGGCGAGTTCTCGGACACGCTGCTGGCCGAACTCGACATGATGGCGGAGGGCGCCAACGCTGAGAAGTTCCAGGAGAGTTTCCTGTTCAACCCGAACGTCGATATGCCCCGCATCTACTGGCACCAGACCACTCGGCGGGTCTTGACGATGGAGTTCATGGAAGGTGTCAAGATCAACGCCTTAGAGCAGTTGGACGCAGCCGGAATTGACCGGCAGCGGTTGGCTCGCCACCTGCTTGAGATCTACCTGCGCATGGTGCTGGAGGATGGCTTCTTCCACGCTGATCCCCATCCCGGCAACATCTTGGTCAGGTCCGATGGCGTTATCCTGCTGCTTGACTTCGGGATGGTCGGAACGGTGCCGGACAACCTCAGCCGCGACATTCCAGCGCTCGCTTTGGCGCTCTTCAGCCGCGACTGGCGCCACGCCGCTGACTTGCTTTCCTCCATGGGCTTCTTGCGCGAGGGCGCCGATCCGGCGGTGCTGGCGATTGCCTTAGAGCCAATGGTTTCACGGGTTCTGGGCGCATCCAGAGGCCAATCATCGCTGGACCGGGAAGCGGTCGAGCAACTCCGCTCCTTCATGTACTCCCAGCCTTTCCAGTTGCCGGGCCGGATAGCTTTCTTGGGCAAGACACTCATCAACTTGGTTGGCACCGCCCTGCAGCTTGACCCGAAGATGAACCTAATGGACGAACTGGTGCCGCTGGTGCGGGATTCCATGGCGGCGAATTCTGGGGGCGCCAGTTCTGGGTTCGGGCGTGGCTCCGACCCGACTGGTCTGTCGGCGCTGTTCGCCTGGCTGTTGGAATTGACTGGTCTGTCCGAGTTGTCTGGGTTATCGGCGCTGCCGGGTTTGCCTGGGTTCGACCGGTTGAGCGACTGGGCTGAGCAGGTCGGCCTGGACTCTAAGCGTCTTGCCTCAGTGTTGGCCGCAATAAACGAAGCCCGTTCGCTCGCGGCTGAGGCCTTGCCGACAGCCCGAAACATTGTCGAGGTCAGCGCCAAAGCGAACCGCGGTGAATTGGAGACACGACTGGCTGGAACGTCTCAAGCCGGTCTGACGCGAGTTCATAGCGAACAAACTGGGCGGTTGGTCAGAACCGTGATCGGCTCGACCGTCACCCTGGGCGGCATCCAGGTCTTGGCGGCTCGCCCCGCCTCACGGCTGGGAAAGGTGGTCGGCGCTGGCCTGGCCGGTTTGGGCGCCCTCGTCATGGGCGCCCAAACCCTCCGGCAACGTCGCTAGCGGCTACGCCCGCTCAGCGGGCGCGACAGCGCCACCGTCATCGCGGCCGCGCAGTAGCGACCGGCTGTGATCCTCCGGTCCTCCGGGCCTCCGAGCCCGCGGAGATTGACGAGTGGCGGCTTCTTGTGGGCGGCCCCGGCTACACCGGCAAACCGCGACCGGCCATCGTGTTTCAAGACATGGCGCTTGCCACCGACTCGGTCATCGTCATACCTGTGACAGGCGACTACGTCGAGGCACCGGACATTCGGATATACCTTCCACCCGGTCAGCCCACAGGGCTAAGAATGCCCTCTTGGGCGATGGCCGAAAAGATCTCCGCTGCCCCCAAGATCGGATTGGGCGAGACTCCAATTGGCTCGGTCCCGCCCAGAATTATGCGTGAAATCGAGCAGGCCGTGCTCATCGCCACCGGCATAGCCGCGCGCTGAAGACCGGCCGGAAGGGGGCTGTAGGCCCAGGTGGACGGCGACGGCTACCTCGACGCGGGCGAGCGCTTCCGCGGCGAGGTGGCCCACTACCCCAACAACACGGCCAATGTCCACGGATCGGATTTGCTCAGCCCGGGTTTCGGGGTCGTGGTTTTGGCGTGACCGGGCGATCATGTGGATGGCGGCATTGCGGGCGGCTGACGAACCGACATGAGGCCTTAGCGCAAGGCGGGTACCAGGTCGGTGTGGGTGAAGTCGTCGCCTATGAACAGAAGGGGTTCGCCCGTCACCTTGGCGAGGGCGTAGGCGAAGCAGTCGCCGAAATTGAGCCTTGCCAAGCTGTCGTTGTGCCCGCCACGGCCGTAGAGCCGGTATGCCCGCCTAAACGTTTCTAGTTGGCGTGCATCGTAGGCGACCAGTTCAACGCCCAGACTTGCCAGGAAATAGTCAATCTTGGCGTGGGCAACCGGCTTGACCCAGCGCGTCACGACCACATGCAGTTCCGAGGCTGTGCCGGTCGACATGCGAAGCGGGTCACCTGCCACTAGGCGATCCATTACCCGGTTTCGATCTGGTTCGCTTTTCAGCACGCAGGCGATGGCCGAAGTGTCGATGATCACAGCGGCAAGCCCGCCGGGTCATATAGCTCCCGATCTTCGGATTCGGCCGTCCAGCCGGGCTTGATGTGGCGCCCAATACCCGCTAGGGCGGCTTGCGCCCGTTGCCGCCGGACCGCAGGGCCGCCGAGTGTGACCGCATCCTCCAATGCCCTTCTCACCGCTCCAGTCTTGGTGGTAGACCACCGCTCGGCCAGAACCGCAGCTAACTCGTAAACGGCCGGGTCTTTGATGTTCAGAGTTGGCACAGGTCGAATTCTACCTTCAAGCTGACTCGCTTTCTACCGTTCGGCAAAGGGCTTTGGACGTCGGCGCGCCGACAGGGACAGTGGTCTTGAGTTTCCCGCACCTCCTGCGGCCGAGCGTCGGGGACCCGATCGGCGCAACGCTCTAGATCACTAGGCCACCGCAACCTTGACGAATGAGCCGAGTTTTGCTTCTCGGGGTCCCCGCGAGAGGTTTTCCTGAAGCGCGGCGGAGGGAAAAGATCTCGCGGGGCGCCTCTAGGGGGCCGGGCGGGTGAGGTACTCCGTGCACAGATTGGCGGCGTTGGTACCGGAGACGGCCTCGACCTCGATGGAACCGGCGATGGTTTCCAAGGCGCCCGCGAAATACAATCCTGGGTGCAACTCGAACGGGAGGTGCTTCAGGCCGGGGGTCAGGACCGGGTAGGCACCGCGCCAAGCGTGGACCCGAACATCGTGGATGGTGGCGAAGATCGCGTCTAGCTCCGATTCAGTCATGATGTGGTCGGCGCTGAAGATCTTGTAGATGCGCGAATCAAACTCCGGTGACCAGCCCGTCGTGCCAATTGACTTGAAAGGCGCAGGGGCACTTGAGGCGGTAAAGATAGTGCTTGGCAGGGGCTTGCCGGACGGGCGCCCGAAGTACGCCGGGTTCAGCTCCCCAATCACCAAAGTGGTGTGGACCGGCTGGTAGGGATGGGCTAAGAGCGGCAAACTGCGACCGTCCAACGCGACCGACAGATCGGCCAGTGCGGGCGGGGCGGCCAGGATCACAGCGTCGAACTCACCGGCGGAACCGCCCGCGGTGTCTAACCGATAGGCGGCGGGTCGCACGGCATCGGGCGTCGAAGTAATCGCGATCCGGTCAACCTTGGTGTTCGCGCGAAGCCCCAAGTCGGCCTTCTTGATCAGCTTGTCGAACAACGTCCAGTTACCGCCGTCGATGACGAACAGATGCCCGCCCGCCAAACCCGCCCCGGCCAGGCCGACCAGGCAGGCTAGGGCGTTCATTTCAAGCCCCTGGTTGTACATGTTGTGGGTGATCGCCTCGACCACGTCGTGGGCCATCCGGTCGTTTACCTTGAGTCGCCGGAAGTACTCGGTGGCCGAGATCTTGGTGGGCTCCAAGAGCCCCAGGGCGCCAAAGAGATCGTCTGGAGTAGGGGCGGGGGCATGGTCCCGCAGCTGGGCGTAGACGCCCTCGTAAAGCTTGGCCATCTTGATGGCACGGCGGGTGACCTTGAGCGCGCTCGGCGCGCCGACGTGTTTCAGGATGCCGAACGCCATGGACGCCAACGAGACGCGTGTCAAGACGCTGAATCCCTGGTCGGTCCAAAAGGCGTAGGTCTCGTTCTTGCCGTCGATGGACAGCGAGGGCACCGCCTCCTGGCAGCCGGTGAACTCCATCAGCTCCTTGGTGATCTGCCCAGTGGAGTGGAACAGCACGCCGCCCACCTCCATGTGGCAGCCGCCGAAGGTCAAGTCCCAGGCCCGCCCGCCGACATGTTCGGCGCGCTCGAACACGGTGATGTCGGCACCATCACCCAGGCTCTTGTGGAGCTGCCAAGCCGCTCCGGCCCCGGCCGCTCCGCAACCGATGATCGCGATCTTGTGCATCGCTCCGCCTTTTCTACTATTGATCCCGCGACGCAAACTCGCGTGCGATGGACCCGCTGACAACCCGCTCTTTGCCCAGAAACGCCACCACCACCACAAAACCGATCAGCAGGAAGGCGGCGCAGGTGAACCAAACCCAGTTATAGCCCACTTTGGTGATCGCGGATTCGGCGTCAACCCCCTCCAAAGAGCCAATCTTGAGCAAGGACAGGAACAGGCCACCGCCCAGCGCCCCGCCCAGGGTCTGCGACGAGTTGTACAGACCGGTGGCTATGCCCCTCTGGTCCTGCGGCGCGCGCTCCGGGATCAGCACTGGAATGGCCGCGTTGATGATGCCAATCCCCAGGCCGATCAACACGATGAAGGTGACCAGTTGCGGCCCCGAGTCGGGAATCAAGGCGAACTGGACGAATCCGGCTGCGCCAAGGGCGAACCCCGCGGCGAGAGCCGCCCGGGGCGAGAGCCGACGCAAGACGAACGGGACCAGTACCGCCGCCACAACGGTGCAAAACAGGATCGCCGTCTGGGCCACCGATTGGTAGATCGGCTCAAAACCAAAGCCAAAGCCGTGCTCCGGGCGGTGCGCCAAGTAAGTGGCGATGGGGGAGAGGAAACCGAAGAACACAGCGCCCATGCAAATGGCGCCCACATAGAGCGGCGCGATCGAACGGCTGAGCAGCAGGCGCACATTGATCGCCGGGTGCTCCTGCCGTTTCTCGTAGCGGAACCAAACCACCCCCACGCCCACGGCCGCCACCAGCAGAAACGCGCCGATGCCGGTGGCCAGTCCGCCTTCCACCACCTCCACGAATCCGAAGATCGCCAGGAACATCACGACCGCGAGGAGCAGGAAGCCAAGTTTGTCGATATGCGGATGGGCGCCGGAGACGAATTCGGGCATGACGAACAGCACCAGCAGCACGGCCACGAAGGTCAGCGCTGGGATCAGCGAGACGGTGGCCGCCAGTGACTGGCCGAAAGCCTCATAGATCGGTCCGGAGGTGGCTGTCCCGAAGACTGTGCCCACTGTGATGGTGGCGACAATCGCGCTGACCGCTTTGGTCGCGCGTTCGCCCACGGTCTTGGCGTGGACTAGGGCGATGTGCAGCGGCAACCAGACGGGCACGGCCCCGAAGAAGGTCCGCCCCAATAGGACCAGCAGCCAAGACTCGAAAACCACGCCGGCCCAAACAGCGATACTGGCCAGGAACACCACAGTGATGGCGACCCGCAGGATTTTTCGGTATCCCCGAATATCCCCCAGCCGCGTGAAGAACGGCACGAAGAGCGCCCCGACCGCGGTTGGTAGCACGTTGAACAGCGACAGATTCGAGGCGTCGATATCCAGCAGCGAGGCGAACTTGGGTAATAGCGGCTCGTAGAAGCCCTGCAGGTAGCCACTGACAAACTCAATGACGATGATCGTCAGGACCAGCAGGAAGGAGTCACGCTTGGTGATCGGCATGGCCTGTCTTTCCGAAGTAGAAGGCGAGCAGTCCGTCTGCGAGGACCTCGAGCGTTGAGATGATGCTCTGATCGGTGGTGGGGCCGTAGACAACGGGCAGTTCCGTGCAGCCCAGCACCACGGCATCGAGGTCGCGCTCGCGCCGGAAATCCTCGACGAAGTCCCGGAACGCGGCCTGGTCAGCCGTGGTGATCTTCCCGTCCAACAGCTTGAAAACCCAGCCCTCGGCTTGTTCCAGGACCGAATCCTTCGGGATGTGCAGGTTTGGATGGACGCCCGCGTACAGTCCGGTCTGCTTGGTGAGCCGGGTTGACAACAGCCCCGGCCTTTCAAACCCGGCCGCGGCCCCGCGCACCAGATCCATGATGGATAAGAACGGCACGCGCGTCACCGCCTGGAGTTGGTCCAGCGCCAGATGGGCGGTGTTGCAGGCGATCCCGCCCACAATTGACCCGGCCGTCTCCAGTAGCCGGACTTCCTCTTGGACCAGCCCGATGACTTGGGCCATGATGGCCGGGTCGGTCGCCTGGCCGCTGGACAGGTAATTGGGTATGGAGGTCGACAGCAGCACGATGCGCGGATAGTCAGACGTATCGCGCAGGTCTGTGTGGTCTTTGGTCTTGTGCACCAGCAGTTGGTACAGCAGGGCCGAGGCCTGCGGTCCCAGTCCGCCGATCACTCCGATCGCGGGTTTCAAAGCCATGGGGGAGACTCCTTAGTCCTGGGTGGCTGAGGCGCGCTCAAAGCTGGGCATGGAGTGGCGGACCTCCCTGACAGCAACCAAAATGCTATCCGCCCTGGCGGTCCAGCCCAGCCGAATGTAAAGACTACTCGCCATCAGTCCGGGCTGCCGGGGGTATTTCGTATTGGATCGTTACACCACGGCTCAGGTGCCGAGGTGGTTGCGGCTTCGGGAGCCAGACGTGATTGAGGACGTGTCGATGCCGTTGGATGGGTTCTCCGGCGCCACGCCTAAGGGACTTGCTTACCCGCACCGGCGTGCTTGTGGTTGGCGCTCCGACCGTCACCGTTGAGAACCGCCGATGGTTCTATAGGAGCGTGACGGGGCGAATTTCGCGGTTGGTCGAATCGTGCCGGTCGTACTCCGAACTCGGGAACTCACCGGCTGTTCTTGTCCCCGGCTCGCAACGGACCGGAGGTCCGCTCCTAGTGGCCGACGATTGACTCGCGGTGTGGTCGAGGGCTAATGGTCCTCTCTGCTGTTGGCGGACTCCAGGACGGCCTGGTAGAGGGCGCGTTTTGAGACGTGCGCTTGTCCTGCTGAACCGGGTTGAGCGGCCACCGCAGCGACTGCTTCTTTCAGGCCGCGGCCTTCGGCGGTCAGGCGGTCAACCGCCTGAACCAGCGCCGCCAGCCCAGCGCCGTCCTGGTGTGGCGGCAAATGCCGAGCCGCTCCGATCACCAAAGT
Source organism: Bifidobacteriaceae bacterium (assembly GCA_031258055.1). Taxonomy (GTDB): domain Bacteria; phylum Actinomycetota; class Actinomycetes; order Actinomycetales; family WQXJ01; genus JAIRTF01. The sequence goes on along the minus strand of JAIRNM010000307.1, from coordinate 2,346 downwards.
GACCTCACCTTTGAACTCGCGTTCGGCGGCGCTCGCAGCCAATTCGGCCAGAGAGCCGCGGATTAGTTCTTGGTGGGGTTTGGTCAGTTCGCGGGCAATCACGCCGGGTCGGTCAGCCCCTAATCGCTCGGCCGCCTCAGCCAGGGTCTGAGCCACTCGACGCCCTGCCTCGAACACAACCACGGTGCGTTGTTCGGCCGCGATCTGCTCCAACCAGGCAGCCCTGGCCCGCGCCGCGCGCGGGACGAATCCGTCGAAGGCGAACCGATCTGCCGGCAAACCGGACAGCGACAGCGCCACCAGTACGGCCGAGGGGCCAGGCGCGCAGCGCACTTCGATAGACGCCTCAATAGCGGCTTTGACGAGCGGAAATCCCGGGTCGGACAGGAGCGGCGTGCCGGCGTCGGAGACCACGGCGACCACTCCTGTGCGGGCATGTGCAAGGAGCAACGGAATGCGGGACCGTTCATTGTGGTCATAGAAGGACACAACCTTTCCGGTCACCGTGACCTCTAGACGGCGGGCCAGGGCCCGCAGGCGACGAGTGTCCTCGGCGGCGACCAGCGTGGCCGAATGAAGCAAGTCCCGCAGGTGGTCAGAGGCATCGGCCGGGTTTCCGATCGGGCTGGCCACCAGCACAATGCCAGGGCTCTTGGAGTTCATACCCGTACCATAGGGCGTTGTGACCGTCCAACCCTCCACCCAAGCAGCGAGTGTCCTGGCCGCTGCGACGGCTGGACGGTACGGGGAGAACGGCCCGGCTAAGCGGCATCGGGCAAGGAATGCCGACTGGTTGGCCCTGGCTGGGCGCTGGGCGGGGCCAATTGGCGTAACCCTCCTCGCGTTGGTGCTGCGGCTGTGGAAGCTGGGCACCCCGCATAAACTGATGTTCGATGAAACCTATTACGTCAAGGACGCCTATTCGCTGTTGACGAATGGTTATGAGCTGAACTGGGAGGAGGGCGATGTCGCCAATCCGCTGTTTGAGGCCGGGGATTTCTCGGGGCAACTCGACACCGCGGCGTATGTGGTTCATCCGCCGGTCGGCAAGTGGCTGATCGGCCTGGGGATGTGGTTGTTCGGGCCGGAATCCTCCTTTGGTTGGCGTTTCGCACCAGCCATCTTCGGCACTTTGGGGGTGTGGCTGACCATTCTGATTGGCTGGCGGCTGTTCCAGTCTCAGGCGCTCGGGCTGCTGGCGGGGCTGTTATTGGCGGTGGACGGCATTGCGCTGGTGCTTTCGCGCAGCGGCTTGCTTGACATCTTCTTGATGACGTTCGCGCTGCTGGCGCTCTGGCTGATCCTCAAAGACCGGGCGGTGATGGATCGGCGCTTGGAGAGGCGAATGCGCCTGGTCAGCGGCCACGGATCGACTGGCGCGCCGATCTACCAGTCCCAAGCGCTAGCAGGCGGCCCGGGATTGGGGATGCGCTGGTATCTGCTGGGTGCGGGCGTGGCCTTGGGGCTGGCCTGTGGCGTCAAATGGTCGGGGCTGTATTTTCTGGCGGTTTACGGGCTGCTGGTAGTCGCTTGGGACGCGGCCGCTCGGCGGCGGGCAGGAGCCAAAGCCTGGGCCTGGGCGGCCGTCTGGCGCGACGGGTTGAAGGCGTTCGTCCTGCTTGTGCCCGTGGCGCTGGCCACATACGTGTCCTCCTGGGCGGGCTGGTTGTCATCCAAGGGCGGCTATTTCCGCGACTGGGCTTCCCTGCACCCCGACGAAGGACCAACTTGGCTTCCCGGCGCTTTACGCTCCCTGATCGCTTACCACAAGGAAGCCTGGGGCTTCCACACATCACTCACCAGTCCACACGATTCCCAGTCCAGTCCGGCGTTGTGGCTGGTTCAGGCGCGGCCCACCTCGTTTTTCTACGAAACAGCGGAGACTTGCGGGGCGGATTCCTGTAGCCAGGCCGTCACCGCCCTGGGCAATCCGCTGATCTGGTGGATCGGAGTGCTGGCCCTGGGCTTGGTGCTTTACCAGGCGGTTGTTTGGGCCGACAGGCGGGCTTGGGTCATTCTTTGCGGTTATCTGGCCGGCTATGCGCCCTGGTTGTTCTTCTCCCAGCGCACCATTTTCACTTTTTACACGGTTGCCTTTGTGCCCTTCGTCACGCTTGCGTTGGCCTATGGTGCCGGGGTCCTGATCGGCCCCGCCCGCCCCGCCGCGTTTGGCGGCGCCGTGTTCCGGGCCTTGTGGCGCCGGCTTGGCAACTCCGGGTTCGGCGCGGTGGTGTATGAGACCTGGCTTTACCGCCGGCCGATGGCGGTCCTAGTGGTGGGAGTCGCGGTGACGTTGATGCTCTTCGTGTCAGCCTTCTTCTGGCCAATCTGGACGGCGCAATCCGT
>JAIRNM010000286.1 GCA_031258055.1 Bifidobacteriaceae bacterium | reverse complement strand
ACACCTGCTCGCTTGAGCTGAGCGCTCCCCTGCCCGCGTTGGTCTCGATCACCGACCAGGCGAACGAACCGGCCTATCCCTCGGCCAAAGCGGTCATGTTAGCCCGCCGCAAGCCGATTGAGGTCTTTGACCTCGAAGAACTCGGACTGGAGGGGCCAACGGTTGGTGAAGCCGCCGCCAAAGTCGCGGTTCGCGGTATTGAGAGGGTCCCAGCCCGCGTCGGCGGCGAAGTCCTGGACGCCGAATCCGACGACGTGGTGGCCGCCTTCATGTCGCTGCTGCGCGCCAACGCCCTGATCTAGCCCACTAGGAGGAACTGTGCCTGACATTTTGACCCTGCTTGACGACCCGTCACCTGATCAAACCGACAACGCCTCCCGGTTGGCGTTGGCCGCCACCCTCGGCCGAGCCGTCGCCGTGCGCATTGCGACCGACGCCAGTGGTTGGGCCGCGTTTAGAGCGCGACCGGGGACGGTCGCCCAGGCTTTGGTTTCCTTGACCGCTGGCCGCGACGTCGGTGCCGTGCTCTTGCCCGCCGGTTTGTTCGGGGCTGAGGTCGGTTCGCTGCTGGCCTTGGCTTTGGGATCAGCAGTCATCACCGACGTGACAGCGATCGAACCCGGCAGCCTGATAGCAACCAAACCGATCCTGGCTGGGACAGCTTTGGCGCGCGCCCAAGTGACCGAGGGCCTGCCCATCTTCACTGTGAGAACCAGCGCCGAAGCCGCGCCCGCGGCCGCGCCCGCGGAAGTCATTGATGTAGTGGCGGCCGCTCCCGGCCCGGCCGAGCGACTAGTTGAACTGGTCGCCTACACCGCCCGGACCGCTCAGGGCACACGGCCTCACCTGGTCGGCGCCGACATCATCGTTTCGGCTGGTCGGGGCACCGGCGGTGACCTCGGCCCGGTCGAAGAATTGGCCGACGCTCTCGGAGCGGCCGTCGGCGCCTCGCGCGCCGCCGTCGACGCCGGTTGGGCTGACCCGTCGTTGCAGGTCGGCCAGACCGGCAAGACGGTTAACCCGCGCTTGTATGTGGCAGCGGGCATTTCCGGGGCGATTCAACATCAAGCGGGGATGCTCGGGGCAGGACTGATCGTGGCCGTCAACGAGGACCCCGAGGCACCAATCTTTGAGATCGCCGACTTGGGCATTGTGGGCGATCTAAGTGAGATCTTGCCCGCCGCCGCAGCGGCGGTGCGGGCGCTATAGGACCGCTCGAGGGAGGCTATGAACATGACTAAAACAGCGGACGCGGTAGTGATCGGAGCCGGTATTGTCGGCGCTTCGACCGCCTATCAACTAGCCCAATCCGGGCTCAAAGTCATCCTGGTGGACAAGGGACCGGGCGCTGGATACGGATCGTCTAGTGCTTCATCTGGAATCATTCGCTACGAATACACTCTTCTGACCTCGGTGATCGTGGCTTGGGAGGCCGCGCATATGTGGGCTGAGCTGCGCGACTACCTAAAGGCACCGGACCGGGAGGAACTAGCCCGGTTCTACCGCAACGGCAAGATTATGGTGGATTGCCCGGCCTTTCCGCGCCCCCGTTTGCGCGAACACTTCGACGCCTTAGGGATCGAATATGAGGAATGGTCACCATCGCAGCTGAGGCAGCGAGTCGGGGGGACTGACCCCGGTAAGCACTTCCCGCCCAAGCCGATCGACTCAGAAGCCTTTTGGGATGACCCTTCCGAAGAACTCGGGGCGATCTATACCCCGCAGGCTGGATTCATCGATGACCCGCGCTTGGCCTGCGAAAACTTCGCCAACGCGGCCATCCGGGCCCGAGCCGAAGCAATCTACAGGAGTGAGGTCGTCGCAATTGAACCGGCTTTAGCCGCAGGCACCCATCCGGCCGAGGCGACCAGTTCGGACAGCACCGGCCACCAAGACGTGCACCTGGGCGAGCGGACTGGACCAGACGGCGTCACCCACCTGAGCAAGCTAGCTGGACCGAACGGCATCGGCCATCAAGACGGACCCTGGCGGCTGACACTGTCCAACGGCGAGACGTTGGAAGCGCCGCTGGTGGTCAACGCCGCCGGGCCGTGGTCACCGGCCGTGAACGCCCTCGCCCAAGTTGGCCGCGAGTTCGCTATCACCACCCGGCCGCTGCGCCAGGAAGTCCACTCGGTGCCCGCACCGGTTGGTTTCAACCCCGCCAACGGCATTGGCCTCTGCGTGGCTGACCAGGACCTAGGCTACTACCTGCACCCAGAGCCGTCGGGTGGGCTGCTGATTGGCGGCACCGAACCGGACTGCGACACCCTCGACTGGGTGGACGGCCCAGTCGACGGTGTCAATATGACGCGGACGGCCGAACTGTTCGAACGGCAGGTCACTCGCGCCGCGCGCCGCTTCCCCGGCTTGACCATCCCGCCGCGTCCGGCCGGGGTGGTTGGCGTCTACGACGTGGCGACTGATTGGACGCCGATCTACGACAAGACCGACGCGCCCGGCTTCTACGTGGCGATTGGCACGTCTGGCAATCAGTTCAAGAACGGCCCGATCATCGGCGAATTCATCGCCGCACTGGTTGAAGCGGCGGCGAACGGCGTGGACCACGACCTCACCCCCGTCAGCTACCGCGGCCAGGTCAGCGGCCGCTCAGTAGACTTAGGCTTCTTTTCGCGCCTGCGCGAACCGGCCGCGAACTCCGGAACTGTCGCCGGTTGAGTGGTTCGGCGGCGAGACGTCCGGTGGAGAGATAGCTGGCGGCGAGACTGTCACCGGAGAGACGGCCGGACGGCACAGGGGATGTGGCTTTGTGCCGCCCGGCAGCTTGCGCTGGCCCCTCTAATGTGATCTTAGGCACAGTTCGAGCGGTCAATTCACCGCCAGCGGGCCAAAACAAGCGAATGTGACCAAGATCACATAGGCCAGCCTAAGGCGTGGACAAATGGCTTCATACCGTCTTGCCCAGTGAGACAACCGACTACCCAGCTTGCGCTCGCCGCGTTGGAAACTCAACAGGGGTTGCCTGCCCCGAGCCTTCCCAGGCAACTCCCAGCCAGCTTTGACGTGGCCCGCAG
>JAIRNM010000236.1 GCA_031258055.1 Bifidobacteriaceae bacterium | reverse complement strand
CATCAGCGTGGCCAGCACGCTGCGACGGGACGAATCGGCCGGGCGCGTGGCCCTGGAACTAGCAGAGCCAATCTCGCGTGGTCGGCTGTTGGCGGCCACTTGGTTGGTCGCGTGCGTCGGCGGGGTCGTGGTGCTGGCGGTTGGTTCCGGGGTTTACGCGATGGTCCTGGCGGCCGACCCGGCGATCAGCGCCGACATCTTCGAATCGGTGGTAAGAGCCGCGGCGGCCTACGTCCCGTCCGTGGTCGCGCTGGCCGCCCTGACCGCTCTGTTGGTCGCGGCCTTGCCGTCCTGGACCGCGCTGATTTGGGCTTGCTACGGGTTCGGCCTGCTGTCGGGCTGGTTCGGCGGTCTGCTGGGACTGCCCGAATGGACCCGTTTCCTCTCGCCGCTCAGCGCCGTCGATGCCGCCTCTTTAGGGCTCAGCGGTTGGGCCGACTTCGCTTGGGGAAATGTGGCGGCCATCACCGCCGTCGCAGCAGTGGCGCTAGCGCTAGCCCACATCCGCTTCCGCGCCCGCGACCTGGTGGGCTGACCCGCAGACGGACCCGAACGGGGACAAGACACTCATCACCAAACCTCTCGGGATATCCGTTCGGGTCAGGGCGCTCGACGGAAACCCCGGGCTGTGTTGATATCCACACGGACAGTTCAGGTGCCGAAATCCGCACAACAGCCAAATATGCTAATATGCACACAATGCGGAGGTATTGCGATGCTTGACAACCATGAATGGGCCGTGGTGCGATCCGGCGGCGACCTGGGCAAGTTCCTGAGCCGGTTGCGTGTCAAGCGCGGCTGGACGCAGGAAGGATTGGCGCGGCGCCTGGGCATACCCCGCCGCTACTTGCACGAACTAGAGAGCGGCAAGGACGTTCTGGCCTACACGCGGCTGTTCCGGCTCCTGCGACTGCTCGGCGCGGAACTCACCCTGACAGCGTTGGCCGACCCGAGCGAGGAGCCCGACCCATGGCAAGTGTGACCTGGCTCGACGCCTGGCTTTACGGCACCCGTGTCGCACGCCTGGAGCGCGACGGCGACAGCCGCATTCACTGGGAATGGACGCCGGAAACCACTGCGCGGTGGGGCGGCGGGAGCCGTGTGGTCTCAAACTTCTTCCCCCTAGGCGACCCAGTGCATCCTCTGAAGCCCAAGGTATTCCTAGACGGCTACCTGCCCGAAGCGGGCACCCGCACCAGCCACGCGATCAACGCCGGCGTTGCCCCGGCGGACACGTTCGGGCTCATCGCCGCCTACGGCCGCGACCTAGCCGGCGCGCTGATCCTCGTTCCCGAAGGCGAAACGGCCGAGCCCCCGAACCCCTCCTACCGACCACTCGCCACCGCCGATGTCGCGGAGCGGCTCCGCCAGGCGGGACGCCGCACCGGCCACGATTCGTTCTCATCCCTACCCGGCCTGGTCCCGAAGATCCTCCTCCACCGCGACGGCAACCAGTGGTACGCGCCCCAAGGGGGCGCCCCGTCCACCTGGATCATCAAACGCGGCCACGACCAAGCCAGCCCCGCCACCGACGTGATCGACACCGAGGTGCTGTGTCTGCGGATAGCCCGGCGCCTGGGTCTGACCAACGTGGACGCCGAGATTATCGACTTTGGCGACCGGCTCCGCGGGATCGCGGTCCGCCGCTACGACCGGGCAGTACGCGCCAATGGCGGCATTGCAAGGCTCCACCAGGAGGACCTAGCCCAGGCGATCGGGCTCAACACCGATGACCCCCACCGGAAGATCCAGCGAGGTGCCGCCCGCATGCCGTCGCTCGCCCACGCAGCCGAGGTGCTGATCGCTAATGGCGTGGAGCCCGACAACCTGTTGCGATTGACCGGGTTCAGCCACCTTGTCGGCAACACCGACCTCCACGCCAAGAACCTGTCCTACGTCCACACCGCAACCGGACGGACTGCGCTTGCGCCCGCCTACGACATCGCTATGCACCTCCATTTGCCACGCTCCACCGGCGAAGTTGCGCTCCTGGTCAACGGCAAGGCTCGGTTCAACGACATCGGATGGGACGATCTGGTCGCAGAAGCAGAGTCTTGGGGAATCCCCCGCGACCGCGCCAACTCGCTGCTCGTGAGCCTTGGCGAACAGTTCGCCGACGCGCTCCAAGCCGAACACGCACCCGGCAACCATCCGGGCGTCCCGGACTCTGCCTGGAACACTGCCGCGAAACGCGTCACGGCCTTCCTCCGGCAGCGCCCCGCTCTTGCCCTGTAAACAGCGCGAGAGCCCGTCGGCGTGCCCACGCTCAAACCGCGCCACCAGCGCGGGGAGGGCGGAGAAAACCGTTCTGGCAGCGTCCCACGGGTCGATCAAGGGCACACCCGCGCGGGCGAAGTCGCCGGAGTTCCGGGTGACCAGAGTCAGCCCGTGGGCAAGAGCAGTGCCCGCGATCAGAGCGTCGTGGGCGGCCGCCCGGTCAGGGACGTAGAGAGGCGCCACCCGCCGGGCGGCCTCCAGGTCCAGGGGCAGGACTCTCCCGGCGAAGCCCGGCAGCAGTCGGGCCTCGAACCACTCGCGCAGCACGCGGCCTTGAGGCGGGTCCTTGCGTTCCATGCCGAGCACCCCGAGTTCGGCCTCAATCACGGTAATGACACTGATGTGCAGGTCTTCGGCCGACCGACGGGCGACCCAGCGCTTGACGGCTGGCTCCCCGGCCGGACGGCGCAATTCGCTCACCACCATCGTGTCCAGGAGGTACCTCACAACTCCGCCGCCCGCAGCGCGATCTGGGCGGGCTCGATCTCCGCCTTTCGGTTGGGCGATGCTGGCCCGGTACTGCAAGCCGGTCCATGACCCGGCCTTGAGGCGTTTCGGCCGGTACGGGGTGTACGCGGCCGACGTGTTAGCGGGCCGCCAGCCGTTTCGTTTAACCTCCCGGCAGATGGTGGCCGGGCTGCGGCCCAGCAGTTCGGCGGTCTGACGGATCGACACGCCCGCGTCCAGGTGCTTCTCGATCTGGACCCGCTCATCCAGGGACAGGTGTGTGTAGTGTGCTGGCAAGGAAGTGCAACCCCTCTTCTGGTAGTAGTTCAGCAACCACAACCGTAGGGGTGTTGCACTTCTCTTCAGAACTCGGGGCGTCTCGTTTTGTATCCGCGCGCCGTTGCTGTGCAGCGGCTCGCCTTGTTGTAGAGCGGGACGCATACAGGAATGTATAGTGCTCTCGTGGTTGTCAAGACTGTTCCGATTAGAGTCCCCCTCGCGACCAGAGACCGTATCCGCCGCCGGGCTGAAGCCCAGGGTTTGACCTATGGCGCCGTCATCGAGCACAGTCTGAACGCGGCTGACCGGGAGGGCTTCTGGGATCGCATCGCGGCGCTGCGGCCGGATGATGCCTACCGGAGCGAGTCCGAGCACTAGTCCGCTCGCTCGTCTCCTGCGCAGGCCACGAATGCGGGCCGCCCGGTAATGTTCCCGATCGGGCACATTTCAAGTAGGCTAACCGTGTGAATATGACGGTAGAGAGTCTGGGCGAGCAGGTTCGGTGTGCCCGCCGCGCGCAGCTTCTCACTCAGGCTCAGCTAGCGGCGCGTGCCGGAGTGGGGCGTCGTTTCGTTCTTGACATTGAGGCCGGACATCCACGCGCCGAGTTGGCTAAGTCGCTGCAGGTACTGTCGGCCCTTGGGCTGGGACTCGATATCTCGGCCTCGCCCGTCACGGTTATAGACACCAAGAGCGGCCCGGTGGCATTTAGGGCCGTGTCGCTGCCAAGCGGACGACCGATCTTTGCCCCCTCCCGTCTCTGGTCGCTTGACGCTGAGCATGCTACGGCCAGCGTGACGCTGCCGCGCGGCGTCTATTGGTCCGGCGGCGTCTCGGCATTCGATCTCGCTGACCAGAACGACCGGGAATTGGCCTACCGGATACTGCTCACGGAAGGCACCCCCGCGGTGATCGTGAGCTTTGTAGACGGCGACCGGCTTGATCGGATGTGGGACACCACGCTGTTCCCACCAGCAGTTCGACAGGCATGGTGGCCGGCGGTTAGCGAATGGCGGCATCATACGACGGCAGCTGCGGCGTGACCGGCAGCCCGCGACTGTCGGCGTTCCAGCATGAAGTCGCACACACGTTCTTCGCGTTACCACAGGCCCGCGGTTTCCTGTTGGCTGGCGGCGCGGCGCTCAGCGCGGCAGGCGCCGTCCAACGCGAAACCGATGACCTCGACTTCTTCGCTCCGCGCGGTTCTATCGAGGTATCCCTCACCAAGGACGCCTTCATCGCGGCGTGCCAAGCTCGGGGTTGGACGGCTGAGGTCGTCATCGACTCGGTTGAGTTTGTGCGTCTAATCGTGAGCGACGGCAGCAACGATTTGCCGGTGGATATGGGCGTGGATTCAGACCGCCTCCTGCCGCCAATCGTCACTGTGCTAGGACCGACCATTAGCGTCGAAGAGAACGCCGGACGCAAGACCCTCGCCCTGTTCGGACGGTGGATGCCCCGCGACTTCGTAGATGTATACACCTTGGCTGGCATCTTCGGTAAAGAGCGCCTCCTGACTCTGGCTCAGGAGCGAGACTATGGGTTCGACGTGGAGTTCTTCGCCCAGGCTCTTGACCAGGTGACGCGCATCAACCCTGAGCGATTCCCCATTGCCGCGGACCATGTCCCAGGCCTCATAGAGTTCTTCACGACTTGGGCGGCGGAACTGCACCAGAGCCGACCACTTCAGTAATAGGAGGCACGCGCGGGATAACTGTGGCTGTGCTTCGCTCCGCGCATCGCGGCAAGGCCCAGCGCATCGGCGGTCTGTTGGTTTGCCGGAAGCGCTGGGAGTCCCGGCACCGCGGAGCGCTGAGCAGTGCCGGGACAGATGGGAAAACCGGTGTGAGCTAACCTGCTAGCGACATCCATGGCCGCCGCCTAGACATGAACGGCGTCACGATGCCGCCAACCGCACCAGACAATTGGCGGACCATCAACTCGGGGGCCCAGATCAAGGCCCCGGGCTGGGGCGAAGCCCCGTTAGTAATAGTCCGAAGACGCCTTGCCCGGTTGTCCGCTCTGAGGCAGGGGTTACTCGTTCGCGGCAATGTGTTTTCCGGTCAGGTAACCGAAAGTCAGGCAGTTCATTCCCAGATTCGCTCCGCACACCATAAATGAATAGTTGCCCGCGAAGGCGTCTCCGACCATTGTGCCGACGTTGTACAGTCCCGGTACGGGCTCATCGGCGTCGTTGCACACCTGCAGGTCGGAGTTGGTGCGCAAGCCGCCTAGCACTGTGAGAACCATCTTGCCGGGCGCGTTTGTCGCACCGTAGAACGGGCCTTCCTTGATCTCATGCAGCATGTCCGGCCGCTTGTAGAATTCGGTGTCTGCGCCGTTCCGAGCCATCTCGTTGTACCGGTTGACTGTTTCGATTGTCGATGTCGGCAACCCGAGTTGCGAGATGACTTCCTCAATGGTGTCGGCTTTGACGAATCCCCCTCCTGGCATGTTGGCTCCGTCGCCTCCGACCTGGGCGTCCCACATGGCGAGTTGCTCGTCGACAGTGGGCGGCGGAAGCTCCTCTCCGATTGGCGGGCCTTCGAGACTGATCCCCGTCGTTCCCGTGTGGACCGCGTAAGACTTGTCCCAGATGGCGAAGGCCTGCCGCCCATCCTGCAAGTTGACGATAGGGCCGGTCGCGGAGGACACGCCGTACTCGTCCATGAAGCGCTGGCCGTGCTTGTCGACAATGAGACCCCAGTGGGAGCCATATCCGAGTCCTGGGCCGGGCACCATGGTGCCCCCCATGGGGCAGTTTGGAAACACTTTCTGCCAAGCCGCACCAATCCAAAGGCCCATTTGCTGGCCTTCGCCCTTGTAGATGCCGCCATATTGGAAGCCAGCGTCGTAGTTTGTGGGCGAGTCATACATGTCGTCGGTGATGGCGCTGGCCAGATCAGGACAATACTTCGCCATCATGTCTCTGTTGGCCGAGAAGTCTCCGGTGGCCAACACAACTCCCTTGGTGCCTATGTACTTGGCGAAACTGCCATCGGGGCGCTCAGCGATCAGCCCCGTGACGCGCCCATCCGTGCCGTTCGCCTTCTCGCCGCGTATCAGTTGCCTGCCGATATTCTCCCAGTAGATGGAGCCTCCAAGCTCGACCAGTCTCTCCGCGAGACGCTGGACGAAGAACGGTTGGCCCATCGCCGTGGCCCGGACCTCTTTGCTCAGCCAGCCGTGAGAGGTGGCGGGCACGGCCCACAGGCTGTTGGGATCGGTGGGCGTTGTGACCTCAATGCCGCATTCGTAGCCACCCGCCTCCATCAGGTCGATAGCCCAGTTCATGGCGGTTTCGCTGGAGTTGTAAAACTTGTACCACTTCTTGGTGTCCATGTTGCAAGAGCCGTAGAAGACCTCTTTGAGAATCTGTTCGGCGGGCGTTCGGGGCAGGCCCAAGCGCTCCATGACTCTGCTGTAGATTGCGTTGTTCGAGCCTCCACGCGAGACCGGCCCGGCGCTCGCGGCCACGACCACGACTTTCAGCCCTTCTTCAGTCGCGGAGTTGGCAGTGCAAAGGCCCGAGGTTCCGGCCCCGACCACCACAACATCGGCCTCGATAGTCTCTGCTACTTGATCGTCGGAGATAGGCTCGGGCGGGATCTCGAAGGCCCACTTTTGCTGCAGTGAGGCGGCCGTGAGCACACCTTCTGGCACGGCTGGCGCCGAGGGCTCATCCTTTGACCGAGGAGAGCAGCCTGAAAGCGCCCCCGCCGATGCGGCGAGCGCCCCGGTGGCTACCGCAGCCTTAACAAAACTCCTCCGATTGATGCCTTCTCCGCTGTGTTCACGTAACGGCTTGCGCATTTCCTACCTTTCTGTTGGTCTCATGGGGCATCCGACCAAACGAACCGATAACCCAACCCGGCTGAAGGCCTCTTTGCCCGGAACGCCGCGCCCCTCCGTTGGAGCAGCGGGCTTGCTAGCCCAAGCTACGAATGGGCCGGTCGTCTGCCATCGCCCGCGAGGGTGTATTGCTGGTGCCGCGCCTATCGCCTCTTTTGGGCGATGAGCAGATTCAGTGCATCTCCAGCAGGGCCAGCAGCTCTTCGCGGCTGGAGGTTCCAGTCTTGCTCCGGATGTGGGTCAAATGCGTTTTGACGGTGTGTTTGGAGATGCAGAGTTTCCGCTCAATGAAGGCGCTGGTATGGCCCTTGACCCACAAGCCGAGTACCTCGGCTTCCCGTGGCGAAAGGCGATAGGCGCGCGCGATCCCTTCCGAACCGCCCGCCTCG
>JAIRNM010000183.1 GCA_031258055.1 Bifidobacteriaceae bacterium | reverse complement strand
AAGCTTGGGAGGCGCTGGGAGGGAGGTCTGTGGCGTGGGGCCGAAGGGAGGAGATGTCGGTGGGCCTACTAGCGGACCGTTAGCGGCACATGCCCGGTGCCGTCAGGTGGACGGAAATCCGGGTCGCCGGGCCGCGCGGGCTCGGTTTGGCCCAGTTGCGAATCATCGACCGCGGTCGGATGGAGCACCCGCTCCAAAAAGACGCGGGCGCGCTCGGTCGTGGGCGCGCCGATCACTTGGGCGGCCGGTCCTTCTTCCATGATTTGACCGTCATCCATGAAGACCACGCGATCACCGACCTCACGCGCGAAAGCCATCTCATGGGTGACCACCATCATGGTCATGCCAGATTCGGCCAAGTCCCGCATCACCGCGAGCACATCACCGACCAACTCCGGATCCAGAGCCGAGGTCGGTTCATCGAACAGCATCATGGCCGGGTCCATGGACAGTGAGCGGGCTATAGCGACGCGCTGTTGCTGGCCGCCGGAAAGCTGGGCGGGGTAAGACTCGGCCCGGTCGGCTAGCCCGACATGTTCCAAGTTACGCATCGCCACCGCAGACGCCTCCGCCTCGGAGCGCCCCAAGACTTTGCGCTGCGCCAACGTCAGATTGCCCAGAACAGTCTTGTGGGGAAACAGATTGAAGGACTGGAAAACCATGCCGACATGGGTGCGGACCTGGTCTATGTCGACGTCTGGGTCGGTCACTTCCACTCCTAGGAGCCTGATGGAACCAGCCGTTGGCTGTTCCAGGAGGTTGACGCACCGCAACAGCGTGGACTTGCCCGAGCCGGACGGGCCTATCACGCAGACCACATCGCCAGCGTTGACGGTCAAGTCAATACCTTTGAGAACCGGTCGCTCGCCGAAAGACTTATGCAGGCCGGAGATTTCGATGACGGGACCGGCCAGCCCAAATCGGTCGGTGGCAGTGGTCATGATCTGGCCTTTCCGAAGCCTGACTCCATCCGCCGGACCAGGAAACCCAGCGGCAGGGTGATGATCAAATAACAGGCGCCAATGGCGAACAGCGCAGTCAGCCCACCTTCAGGCACCTTCAGCGATTCCCGCGCCAGCTTGGTTAGCTCATATTGCTGGATCGACAGACCCATCACGTAGACCAGCGATGTGTCTTTCGTCAGCAGGATGATCTCGTTCGTGACCGGCGGCAACACAATCCGCAGCGCCTGCGGGATCACGACCGACCCCAGCGTCTTGCCATGCGACATGCCAAGCGAGCGGGCGGCCTCAATCTGGCCCTTGGGAACGGCTTGGATGCCGGCTCGGATCGATTCAGCCATATAGGCGGCAGAAACACCGCCCAGGGCGATGGCGGCTTTGAGCGAGATCGACTTGATGGTGATGTCCAAGGCCATCGGGATGCCGTAGGCCACTGCGAAGACAACGATAAGCGCTGGCAGTCCCCGGAAGAACTCAATGTAAGCAGTCGCCAAAGCTCGGTAGAGACGGGTGCTGGATAGTTTCATCAACGCCAGCGCGGTGCCCAGCGACAGCGACACGGCGAAGGCGCCCAGGGTATAGCGGACGGTGTTGAACAGGTCGGGCAGTATCCGCGGCGCTACCTCCCGCAACCCGTTCAGCGTGAACAGATAATGGGACACCCTCTCCCAGTCCGTTCCCAGCGCCAGGATCAGAACGGCGCCGACCAGCACCCCGTATTGCAGCCCCCGCACCAGGGAGGCCCGCTCACTTGGGCGCAGCCCCCGCCGCCGTCCCGCTATCAAAAGAGCCGTGCCCGATGCCGTCCGCCCACCTTGGTCTGTCCCTCCAGCGCCGCCTATGGCCGGGCGGTCTTCTGGTGCTGGGGCGAGGGCGGGTGATTGGACGGCATCGGGCAAGGAAGCGGGCCGGTCGGTGCGGCGGCGGTGGCGGACCAAGCCGGTCAAGCCGATCCCCAACAGCGTGAGCGAGATGGCGGCGCCAACCGCGGGGATGGTGTAAACCGTGAGAACCAGCCAACTGTGGGCTCTGAGTAGGCCGAGGGGGTAGGCGATCAGGATCACGGCGAGTGCCCCGGCCCAGGGGCGCAGGCGCCGGTACGCCCCTGGGACCCAGGCCAACACCAAAACCGCCAGCGAGACGGCGATCCAGGGGGAATAGATCAGCGCGAGCCGGGTAACGGTCATGGCGCCAGGCGCCTCCTCAGTTTGGTTCGGTCACGCCCCGGCGAACCATTTGGCCAACAGTTCGTCGTAGGTGCCATCGGATTCTAGCCGGTCCAGGGTCTTGTTAATCTGGTCCAACAACGCGCTGTTGCCCTTCTCCACGGCGAAGCCGAATTCCTCGCCGGTGTCGAATTCGCTGACCACCTGGAAACCCTCGTCCACATAGGGAGTCAGGGTCGGCTCGTCGTTGAAGACGCCCTCGACATCGCCCGCTTTGAGGGCTGTCACCTGATCGCCAAGGGTCTCAAACTGCCTGATCTCGGTCAGTTCGGGCTGTTCGTTCGCCCAGTCCTCGCCGGTTGTGCCCTGTTGGACGCCAACTGGCTTACCGGTCAAGTCGGCCAGGGTCTTGATCCCAGAATCGGCTTTGACCAGCAGTCCCATGGTGGTCTTGTAATAGGGATCGGAGAAGTCGAGTTTGGCGAGGCGGGCCTCGGTGATGGTCAGGGCCGAGGCGCCGACATCGCACGACCCGGAGTCGAAGGCCTGGGCCGACTCAATCGCCTCAAAGCCGGGCATCACGAACTCAATGTCTAGGCCCAGGTCATTGGCGACTTCAGTGGTCAGGTCAATGTCGAAGCCGATCACTTCAGTGCCGTCGGTGTCCTCGAACGGCGCGTACGGCGGGTCGGTGCAAACGGTCAGCACGCCCTCCTTAACTGTCTCAATCTTTGTGTCGGTGTTAGCGTCCGTGTCGCCGGAGGCGGTGGCGCGGTCCGGCGGGTCACCGGCCTTTTCGACTTCGACGCCGCAAGCGGCCATAGTCAAGGCGACAGCAGCGGCCAGGGGAAGGCCGAGCAGACTTCTAACTGAACGGGTGGTCATTGGTTTAATCCTTACTGGCTGGTGTTGGATTCATTTCTTCCGGCCGCCAGCAGTGCGCGGCCCTACATAAAGATACAGTGTGCCGCATTACCATCCGGGCCGGACGGGTGGTGTGGGTCGCGGGCAGCGGCGCTGGGTGACCAAGGGACCAGCCGCGTACCGTAACATACCCTAACAATGTTAGGGTTAGGGTGATCGCACAGTCGTTTCATGCTCCTCAGCCTCAGGAGCACCAGGCAGTCTCCGCGTTAGAGGCACCCCACGAGATCTTTTCCTTCCGCTGCGCTACAGGAAAACCTCTCGCGGGGACCCCGAGAAGCAAAACTCGGCTCATTCGTCAAAGTTGCGGTGGCCTAGTGATCTAGGATTGCTCGGCCAGGACGGCGGAGACCAACTCGATAGCGTCGGTGGCCGATGCCGCCAAAGTCAGCTCAGCCGTCCGTCCCGCCGCCATGATGTCGCCCTTGGCGGCGACGGCCGCGGCGCTGAGTTCCGCTGGAACTCCGACGGTAGCGCTAGTGATCTCGGTCCGCATCGACACCTTCGCCTCTGACTTGGCTTTGCGGAGGGCTCCGAGCACGCCTCCGGCCACCGTGAGGATGGCGGGGGAGGCCTGGGCGGTCAGGCCCAGGCTCAGTTCGTCCGGCCCCGGCCAGGCTTGGCGGTGGATCGACTCGCCCGCTTGGTGCCACCAGGACCAGACTTCTTCCGTGGCGAAGGGCTGGAAGGGGGCGAACAGTCTTAACAGGACTGAGAGAGCCAACCCGAGCGCCGTTTGGGCCGAAGCGGCAGCGGCGGCGCCTCCGGCGCCATGGGCACGGGACTTGACCAACTCAATGTAGTCATCGCAGAAGGTCCAGAAGAATGTCTCTGTCACCTCCAAGGCACGCGTGTGATCGTAGCTGACCAGTGCGTCTGTCGCGGTCTGGACCACTTCTCGTAATGCGGTCAACATGGAGCGGTCCAGCGGCTCAGTAACTACTGCCGGGTCGAGCGCCATTTCCCCCCGGCTAACTGGCGCCGCCGGGTCGAGTGCCGATTCGTTTCGGTCGGCTGGCGTCCGGCCGGGTGCCGCCTGTTCGAGGAAGGACAGCGCGAACTTTGACGCGTTCAGCAGCTTGATCGCCAAGCGGCGCCCCACCTTCATTTGGCTGGGCTCGAAGGCCGCGTCGGTGCCGAGGCGGGCGGAGGCGGCCCAGTAGCGGACGGCATCGGACCCGTATTCCTCTAATAGGCCCATCGGCGTGACCACATTGCCCTGCGACTTGGACATCTTCTTACGGTCCGGGTCCAGGATGAAACCGCTGATGGCGGCGTTATAGAAGGGCAGTGAATGCTGCTCCAAGTCGGCCCTGACCACGGTCGCGAACAACCAGGTGCGGATGATGTCCTGGGCTTGTGGGCGCAGGTCCATGGGGAAGGTCGAGGCGAACAGGGCCGGATTGTCGCGCCAGTGGCAGGCGATCTGTGGCGTCAGCGAAGAGGTCGCCCAAGTATCCATGACGTCTGGATCGCCAATGAATCCGCCCGGCTTGCCGCGCTGGTCCAGCTGATATCCATCCGGCGTGTCGGTGGCCGGGTCGACCGGTAGCCGGTCCTCACTAGGGACGATCGGCCGGTCGTAGACCGGGTGGCCAAACTGGTCCACCGGATACCAAACTGGGAAGGGCACGCCGAAGAAACGTTGGCGCGAGATCAGCCAGTCGCTGGTCAGGCCCTCGACCCAGTTTTGGTAGCGCACGCGCATGAAATCGGGGTACCACTTCAGCTCGTCGCCGCGCTCCAGCAACTCTTGGCGCAACTCAGCGTTGGTGCCGCCGTTGGACAGGTACCACTGGCGGGTGGGGATGATCTCAAGCGGCTTATCGCCTTTCTCAAAGAACTTGACCGGGTGTTCGACCGGCTGCGGTTCGCCCACTAGGTCGCCCGACCCGCGCAGCATTTCAACGATTCGCTTCTGGGCGCTGAAGACGGTCAGCCCGGCTAGTTCGCCATAGGCGGCTTTGGCTTCCGGCCGGTCAATGCCGAGTGGCGGTTCGGGCAGTATCCTTCCGTCCCAGCCTAAGATGGCGCGGGTCGGCAGATGCAGTTCCCGCCACCAGATCACGTCAGTGACATCGCCAAAAGTGCAGATCATGGCGATTCCCGAGCCCTTGTCTGGTTCGGCCAGCCGATGCGGGACAACCGGCACCGCGGTGCCAAACAGGGGGACTTCGACTTGACGGCCGAACAGGGCTTTGTAGCGGTCGTCGTCTGGATGAGCCACCAAGGCGACGCAGGCCGGGAGCAATTCCGGGCGCGTCGTCTCAATGTAGACGCGGCCGTCGCTAGTTGGAAGGGCTGGTGACCGGTCGGCATCGGCAGCTTCCAATAGCTTGAAGCCAATCTTGTGATAGGCGCCTTTGCGCACCACGTCTTTGAGTTCGGCCTGTGCCACGGCGGTGCGGAAAGTCACGTCCCAAAGGGTCGGCGCCAACTGTTGGTACGCCTCGCCGCGGGCCAAGTTGCGCAGGAAAGCCAACTGAGAGGTCGCCCGCGCGTGCCTGTCGATAGTTTGATACGTGTTAGACCAATCCACCGATAGTCCAAGATGGCGCCACGAGGCCTCGAACTGCTTTTCGTCCTCGGATGACAGCTTCTGGCAGAGTTCCACAAAATTCCGGCGCGAGATCGGGACCTGGTCCGCGGCGTTCTTGGACTTGCCCGCGCCGCCCTCGAACGGGGGGGTGAAGTCAGGGTCGTAAGGCCGCGCTGGATCGCAGCGCACGCCGTAGTAGTTCTGCACCCGGCGCTCGGTCGGCAGGCCATTGTCATCCCAGCCCATCGGGTAAAAGACGGCCTTGCCCCGCATGCGCCAAAAGCGCGCCACGATGTCTGTGTGGGTGTAGCTGAAAACGTGCCCCACGTGCAGCGATCCAGAGACGGTCGGCGGCGGCGTGTCAATCGAGAAGACCTGCCCGCGCGGCGTACCAGCGGCGAACGCGTAGGTGCCTTGTTCGGACCAAGCCTGGTCCCACTTGTTCTCAAGTCCGTCCAGACTTGGGCGTTCGGGCACAGTTGGCTGCAAATGCGAGAGATGACGGTGTTGGCTCACGGTGTCCAATCTTCTCAGATGCTTGGGCTACCGCCAGACCAGCGCCGGTCTGGGCCGGGCTGAGCCGGACTGGAATGCCGGTTTGGTGACCATTGAGGTGGCCGGGTTCACCCCAATGGTCGCCGCTAGATCACTTGGTGACCGCAACTTGGACAAATAGGCTGAGTTTTGTCTCTCGGGGTCCCCGCGAGAGATTTTCACGGAGCGCAGCGAAGGGAAAAGATCTCGTGGGGTGCCTCTAGGCTGATGGGTGTGAACCGGCGGATTCGATCTCACATGGTCAGGGTCGAAGAGCAGATCGCCGCCCGGCGCGGCGATCGCGAGGGGCTGGAGCGGTTGGCGGCTTACCACAGCCAAATGACCCGCGATTTCCAGCATGAACGCTTGATCCACCTGCTTGTCACGTTCTTTTTTGGGGGACTGCTGATTGGCGCTTTGGTTGTTTTCGGCCTAGCGTTAGCGGCGAGCGAGGTCGATCCTTGGTTGCTCGGCGCTTTGGCCGCGCTCAATCTGGTTTTGGCGGCGCTGGAGGCCGCCTACATCGGCCACTATTACCACCTTGAAAACAACGTCCAAGCCCTCTATCAGCTAACGGTCGAATTGTTCGACGCCGCCGACGCGTAGCCGTCAACGGTCGGGGATGGTGCCTAACTCAAAGTACTGGCCCGAAACCCCCTGGTTGTTGGACTTACGGACACCCCGGCCCCGTCGCCCAAACTGGCGCCCACGCGCTGACCTGGGACGATGCCGCTGGGCCCAGGTGACGGGACCGGCAACGGTGTCCGTAACTCAAACAACTGAGCCGAAACCCCCTGGTTGTTGGACTTACGGACGCCCCGATCCAGTCACCCAAACTGGCGCCAACGCGCTGACCTGGGACGATGCCACTGGGCCCAGGTGACGGCATCGGCAACGGTGTCCGTAACTCAAACAACCGAGCCGAAACCCCCTGGTTGTTGGACTTACGGACATCCCGGCCCCGTCGCCCAAACGGGCGCCAGCACGCTGACCTGGGGCGATGCCGTGGGGTCAGGCTGTCGGGGCGGGAGGTAGCTTGATGGTGAATACGGTGCCCGCGCCTGGTCCGGCGCTGGCGGCGCTGATCTGGCCGCCGTGGGCCTCAACCAAGGCTTTGGCGATGGCCAGGCCAATGCCGGCGCCGCCGTGGGCGCGGTCCCGCGCCTCGTCCGCCCGGTAGAAACGCTCGAAGATCAGTTCCAGGTGCTTCGCCTCAATGCCTTCACCGCTGTCAGCGGCCTGGATCAGCACCGCGGTTGGGTTCGGTGCCGTCGCGGTGAGGGTGACCTGCCCGCCGGGCGGTGTGTGCCGCAGCGCGTTCTCAAGCAAGTTGCCCAAAACCTGTGCGAACCGCCCGCGGTCAACCAGAACCGCGGGCGTGGCGCTGGCATTAACCGCAAGAGCCACGCCTTTTTCCGCGAAAGCTGGCCGGACCGCCTTGGCGGCGTCTTCCAGCAGGTCCGCCGGGTCGGCTGGGCGCGGATCAAGCGTTTCGAGCGGGTCTTGGGCGCGGGCTACCGCCGCCAGGTCTGAGGCGAGGCGGATCAGGCGCTCGCCCTGCGCGCGTAACACTTCGGCTGTGGCCGAATCGAGTGGGGCTATCCCATCTTCGATTGCCTCCAGGTAGGCGTAGATCGTGGCGACTGGCGTGCGCAGTTCGTGGGCTACGTCGCTGAGCAGGCGGTCGCGCAGCCGCTGCGAGGATTCCAACGCGGCGCCCATCTGGTTGAAGGACTCGGCAAAGCGGTCGAACTCGGCGCCGAGCCGAAGCGGCGGGACGCGCGCCTCGAATTCGCCGTTGGCGACGCGCCTGGCTGCTCCCGATAGCTGTCCGATCACGTGACTCAGGCGCCGCGTGATGAGGACGCTCAGCGCCAAAGCGGCCACTGCCGCCGCCACCAGGGCGATTCCGAGCGAGGTGCCGCTGGCCGCCCGGAAAGCGGCTTCCGCGTGGGCCAGCGCTGACGCGTCGCCGCCTAGGCCAGCCGCCATCATATGCCGGTGGAACGCGCCCGGCCCGATGATGGCGGCCACCACCCAGGCCGTCCCTCCCGCCACCGCGATGACGGCGCCGAACAGCGCCATCAGGCGCCCCGTGACCCCCCGGCTGCTGCTGCGGCCGGAGCCGTCGATGCCGTTGGGCACGCGGTCGCGGGGTCCGATGCCGCTGGTGTCGTTGGGCACGCGGTCGCGGGGTCCGGTGCCGCTGGGTGTGTCGCCGCTGCGGCCGGTGCCGCTGGTGCCGTTGGGGGCGCCGTCGCTGGGCCTGATGCCACTGGTGCCCCTGGGCACGCGGTCGCGGGGTCCGGTGTCGTTGGGCACGCGGTCGCTGGGTCCGGTGCCGCTGGTGCCGTTGGGCACGCGGTCGCGGGGTCCGG
>JAIRNM010000101.1 GCA_031258055.1 Bifidobacteriaceae bacterium | reverse complement strand
GTTCCCCGCGCCCTGGAGACAATCGACACCGAAACCGGCGAACCAGCCCTGGCCCACCATCAGCGTTCCGACATCACAGCCGTACCAGCGGCGGCGGTTGTCGCTGAGGCCATGACTAGCTTGGTCTTAGCCCAAGCGACGTTGGAGAAGTTCGGCGGTGACTCAATCGACGAGGTCCGCCGCAACGCTGAGGCCTATTTGGCAGCCATTCCCGAGGCGATGAAATGAGCGCCCTGGTCTTGATCGGTCCGCCCGGCTCTGGCAAGACCACAACCGGACGAGAACTGGCCGGACTTCTCCGCCTACCCTTCTTAGACACCGATCACATGGTGGAGGCCCAATCCGGGAGGACCATCAGCGACATCTTTGTCCGCGAGGGCGAGGACGCTTTCAGGGCGCTGGAACGCACGGCTGTAGCGGAAGCGATGAACCAGGCTGCACGCGAGGGTGTGGTTGTGGCGCTGGGCGGCGGCGCCCCAATGGATCAGTCCGTCGCAGCGGCGATAAGCCATTCGACAGTAGTTTTCTTGGACGTTTCAGCTGTTTTGGCTGCTCGGCGCATCGGCCTGAACGCTTCGCGTCCACTACTAGCCGAATCACCGCGTAAGGTGTGGCGAGAACTAATGGCCCGGCGGCGGCCGGTTTATGAGACTCTGGCGGACATTATTATCCCGGTTGACGGGTTTGGCCCGACTGAGTTAGCGCGAAGAATCGCCAGCGCCCTGGCCAAGATGGACGGGACAGAAAAGGACCTGGCTGACAAGGAGAGGACCCCGTGAGCCGATCGCAGATCACAGTCGCCGTGGAGCAACCGTATGAGGTGGCGGTTGGTCCCGACCTGTTAGCGGATCTCGACCAGTTTGTGCCGGAGGGCACCAAACGGCTGATGATCCTCTTCGACCCGGTCGTGGCCGGACCGATCCCGGCCCTAGTTGATGAACTGCGCGGCGATGGTTTCGAGGTTCATCTGCTGGCGGTGCCGAGTGGCGAAGAGGCGAAGCGGATCAACGTTGCCCAAGCGGCCTGGCAGAGGCTGGGCGAGGCGGCCTTCACCCGGACCGACGGCATAGTCGGTATTGGCGGCGGCTCGACCACCGACCTGGCCGGTTTCGTGGCCGCCACTTGGCTCCGGGGTGTACCGGTGATCCAAGCGCCGACCACCCTGCTGGGGATGGTGGACGCGGCGATCGGTGGGAAGACGGCGATCAACACCGATGAGGGCAAGAATCTGGTTGGCGTCTTCCATCAACCGACAGCCGTTCTGTGCGATCAGAATGTCCTTCAGTCGCTGCCGGTCGAGGAGATGGTGTCAGGCATGGCGGAGATTATCAAAGCTGGCTTGGTAGCTGATCCGGGCATCCTCGACGTGATTTGGTCCGGGCCGCAGGAAACCCTGAACCCCGCCAGCCCACTGCTGACCGAACTGATCCGGCGGGCGGTGGCGGTCAAAGCGGATGTGGTGGCGGAGGACCCAGTCGACGCTGGCAGGCGCGCCATCCTGAACTACGGCCACACCTTTGGTCACGCCATTGAGCAGGTCGAAGGTTTCCGTTGGCGTCACGGCGACGCGGTGGCGGTCGGCATGGTTTTCGCCGCCGAGGTGGCGGTTAGGGCGGATTTGATGGACCCATCGCTGCTCGGCTTGCATCGCGAACTGCTCAGCGCCGTTGGCCTGCCGATCTCTTACAGCTCCGGGCGTTGGGAGCGGCTCTGGCCAGCCATGCGGCGCGACAAGAAGAACCAGGGCAAGACCCGGCGCTTGGTTCTGCTCGAAGACGTTGCCAAACCCTTGGTTGTGCGCGACGTTCCGGAAGAACTCCTCCGCGAGGCTTACCAGGCGGTTTCGGCTGTTCCGGGAGCAGCGCCCTACCCGGTTAGGGCGGCGGCTGACTACTCGCTTGAGAATCCCTACGGCACGCCCGTTTACGTTCCCCCGCTGGACGATGACGCCCCGTCCACATCATCCGGCGAGGAGGCCCTGACATGACCTCAAGGGGTAACGATGCCGCCCGCCCGGCGGTCGAAGTCCTGAACGGTCCCAACTTGGGCCGCTTGGGCGCCCGGGAGCCCGATGTTTACGGGCCGCTAGATCTGGCCGCGCTGAGCGCCGCCTGCCAGGCCGGGGCGAACAACTGGGCCTGGCGGTCGCGGTCAGGCAAACCGATTCAGAAGCGGAGCTAATCGGCTGGCTGCACCAGGCCGCTGAGGCTGGCCGCGCCGTGGTCTTGAACCCAGCCGCTTTCACGCACTATTCCTACAGTTTGCGCGATGCCGTCGCCCAGGTGCCCGTAGTGATCGAAGTCCACTTGTCGAATCCGGCCGCGCGCGAGGTTTTCCGCCACCGCTCGGTCATTTCCGGTGTGGTCAAGGGAACCATTGCCGGTTTCGGATTCGACTCGTACTACTTGGCCCTAGCCGAATTGGCCCGCCTAGCCCACTAGATTCGCACCGGACCACCCGGTGCCAGGCACCGACCGTTCCGTTAGCGGAGGGTGGCTTTGATCTTGGAGAGGCGGCCTAGGACGCCGGAGACGAAGTTGGCGGATTTGTCAGTTGATAGTTTGCTGGCCAAGTCAGCCGCCGCCTTTAGGATTACCGGATCAGGCACATCGTCCTCGAAAACGACTTCGTAGGCGCCGACGTACAAGATGGCCCTATCCACCGCTGGCATCCGTGACTGCGGCCAGCCCTGCGAATAGGTGTCCAGCCACTCGGAGATTTCCGGCTGATGGGCCCCGACCCCTTGGACGAGCTGAAGGGTGTAGGGGGGCACAACGACGGCATCGGGCAACTCGGTGTCCGGCTCCAGATCCGTTTCGGCGGCCGCTTCCCGTAAAGCGGTGCGGGTACGCACCACCGACATGAGGTCCACATCGCGCTGCAGGGCCTCGAAGACCAACTCGACGGCGCGGCGCCGGGCGGCGGTGCGGGAAGCGGAGGCCGTCACTCGTTGACTCGGCCGAGGTATTCGCCGCTGCGGGTGTCCACCTTGACGCGCGTGCCTGGCTCAATGAAGAGCGGCACTTGGACCACGTAACCGGTTTCGAGCGTGGCGGGCTTGGTGCCGCCGGTTGAACGGTCGCCTTGCAGGCCCGGCTCGGTGTAGGTGATCTCTAACACCACGGCGGCCGGGAGTTCCACGTAGAGCGGCTCGGATTCGTGCGTGGCGACAACCGCGTCTTGGCCTTCAAGGAGGAAATTAGCGGCCGTGCCGACTGTCGGTTCGCCCACATTGACCTGGTCGTAGGTGTCCTTGTCCATGAAGACGAAGGAGTCAGCGTCGCGGTAGAGGTACTGCATGTCGCGCTTATCAACGGTGGCGGTGTCCACCTTCAGGCCAGCGTTGAAGGTCTTGTCTACCACCTTCCCGGTCAGCACATTCTTCAGTTTGGTGCGCACAAAAGCGCCGCCTTTGCCTGGCTTGACGTGCTGGAATTCGACCACGGTCCAGAGTTGGCCGTCAAGGTTGAGCACAAGGCCGTTCTTCAAGTCATTGGTGGTTGCCACAAATCTCTCCATATTTCTTACGTCTGTTAGCCCCGGATATTTTACTGTCCGCGCCCCTACGGGTGCGTAGGGTGGGGCTGGCCGACTAAGGTCCGGGTCGTGAAGGTTTCCGCGACGCCCGCCCTGATCCCACCGAATCCCGACGAATCAGTCGCTGACTTGCTCCTGGAACGCCTCGCGCGCGACCCGGCCGCACCCATCATAGAGGTACGTGACGGTGACGGCTGGCGTCCGGTGCCGGTGCATGCCTTCGTCGCCCAAGTCGAGGCCCTAGCTAAGGGCCTGATGGCAGCCGGAATTGAGCACGGCGACCGGGTCGGGATCATGGCCCGGACATCGCCTGAATGGACCCAACTGGATTACGCCCTTTGGTTCATCGGCGCTGCCGGGACTCCGATCTATGAGACGTCTTCCTCGGAGCAGGCCGAATGGATTATCGCGGACGGCGGCCTAAAGGCGGTGGTTTGCGAGACAGACGCCCACGCCGCCACCATCCGCGCCGTTTTCGCCGGCCAGGTTTGGGTGATCGATGAGGGCGCTTTGGCTGAGTTGGTGGCCAGCGGCGCGGTTGTGTCCGATGCCGTCTTGGACGCCCGCCGCGAAGCAGTCAAAGGCAGTGACTTGGCCGCCTTGATTTACACTTCCGGCACGACCGGGCGCCCCAAAGGGGTGGAACTCACCCACCTGAACTTCACGACCGCGGCCCGCAACGCCGCCATCGCCTTGTCTTGGATTGTTTGCGAAGGCTCGCGCTC
>JAIRNM010000196.1 GCA_031258055.1 Bifidobacteriaceae bacterium | reverse complement strand
CAAAGCATGGCGAAACGAATCAAGTGCATCATGCTAGGCGAGCAATGTTCACCAAGGAACATATGGGCCCCAGCCCACATCGCCATCTTCTGGCCATCGCCGGTGTTGGCTCCCGGTGGCGTGTAGGAGAAACTGTCACACTTTAGCGAAATGGGGTCGCAATAGGCTTCGCGCATCTCCTCGTCACCGGAGAAGTCACCCGAGGCCAGCAGCACGCCTTTGGCGGCGTTGATCTTGACGTAGGTGCCATCCTCTTTCTTGGCGATCACGCCGGTCACCTTGCCCGATGAATCTTGCACCAGTTGCTCGGCGGGGGTATTGAAAAGGAACTGCGCCCCGTTCGCCTCGGCTTGTTTCCACATGAAGTAGACCGGGGCGTTGATATTATTTTCGTTTTCCGGATAGCCCATGCCCGGCATCATTGGCCCAGGTCCGGAAATGGTGTGAGTGCCAATGTGCTCGTAATAGTAGGGTCCAACATAATGCGTGGTGATCGGGGTCACGACCAAGCCGCCCTCGGTGAACTCTTTGCTGTAATCCTCCAGCCAGTTGATGACCTCGCTGGAACGCTCCAAGTACCGATAAATGATCTTCTGCTTGGCCCGGTTTCCCTCAAATCGCAGCCATTCCGAGGCGATCTGATCCATCGGATCATTGGTCATGTCGTTGCGAGTCATCGCGTTGGTCTGGTAGGCGCCGTAGTGGCCGCCGCGAGAACTGGGGAACCCCATCTTCTCCACCACCACGACATTGGCGCCGAGTTGACTGGCCCGACAAGCCGCTGCGCAGCCTGATATGCCAGCGCCCACCACGGCGATGTCGGCGTCAATCGTTTCGGCGATGTCTCCGTCCGCTATGGGCGCGGGCGGAGTGTCCCAACTCCAACCTTCAGCCGGACCCGCTTGGCCGCCGCTGGCACCGCTGGGGGCTGGCGTCTCCTTCGTCTCGCTGTCAGGCGAACAGGCGGCGAGCCCGCTTAACGCCACAGCGCCGCCGACAGCGGCCGTACCGCCCAGGAATGCCCTCCTTGAGACGGCTTTGTCTTGTCCCTGACGCGTTCCATCCGTTTTACGCGCTCCCATTGCTTTCTCCTATCTGTCCCTATTTCACTGGAGTGAAATATCCGTTCTACCGAACAAGAGAATTCTCGCCTTTATAAAGGTCAGCTGGGAACACATGAAAGTGGTGCAATGGCCTGCGTCAGACAGCCAGATCACCCGATTCGGGTGAGCGATGCGCCCCGGAAAAGCTATGGTGCGGGAATCATCCGGCATATCCAGCCGACCGGTCCGGTGAGTGTTAGTCGGGTTGTACGGCCCCGGGCAGCGAGCGCGACTGGGGCGCACCGGCTTGGTCAAGGAGGTCCAAGAAGTCCTGCTTAGTGTGGACATCAAGCTTCCGGTAGAGGCTCTTCGTGTGGGTACGGACAGTGTTCTCCGAGATGAACAGCTTCCTGGCGATGGTCGGCACGTCGCGGCCGTTGGCCAGCAGGATGGCTGTTTCTGTCTCCCGTTCGGACAGGGCGTACCGCTCCCGGAACCGCTCGAAAAGGTCGGCGCTGGTGGGGGCGGCTGGTTCCGGCAGGACGGACGGTTCCCTGGATTGGCCGGTCTTATCGGACCGTTTTCGCAGCATCAGGATAAGGGCGAAGGCCAGGATATAAACGGCGACCAGCGCGATCACCAACAACTGCGTCAGCTTGGCACCACCGATCCCCAAGAAGACATAGCCAACGACTGATCCGAGCGCCGCGACCAGGTAGACAACCCCGGCGAAACCGCCGTAGACAACCATCGGTCGCAGGCCGAGGTCGCGCGAGACCTGCAAGCATGTGATCACCATCAAAGCCGAGACAACGGCGAAAATGAGGAATGAGACAACCACAAAAGCATAGAAATAGCTGCTCGACATGAACGGCAGCAGCAGGTAAGCGGTGGCGGTGAGCGGGAACACGGTCCGGTAAATGCTCTCGGGAGAGAAACGAGGATACGTCAACAGCCAGGTGAAGCACAAAACGATCCCCGAGCCCAGCATGCCAAGCATCTTGGCGGTGTTGATGATCCTGGTGTCGCCATCCCATACCACCGTGACCTGCATCAGGCCAATCACGAAGGCCGAGAGCGCAATCCCCAGCAGCGGCGTCACCAGTATCCGCGCGGCCTCCCGGCGCGCACTGCGGCCAGACCCCAGGTCACCCGCCGGGGGCGTCCGAGAAGGCGTCCGCCCGGCGCTCGGCATGTCGCGCCGCGAGAGAAATAGGGGCAAGGCGCAAAGCGGCACGAGTACCAAGAAGTTCGCCAGAAGCGCGTAGCCTTCCGGCATAAGGCCCAGTAAGAAGTGCAGGAGGGGAGACACGAGGGCCGCGACGATGACGATGAAGCCGGCGGCGAAGATCGCTTGGGTGGCCAGTAGCCGCTGAAACAGAATAAAGAGAAGCCCGCAGCCGATGCCGCAGCCCAGGCCTATCGCCACGGCCAGCGGCTCGCCCGCCCAGCCGAAGAAGCCAACGCCGGCGAAGACTGCCGCCGACGCGCCCAGAAAGATAAAGGGAAGCAGACGGGGCAGCTTGCCGTCTCCGTCCCCGCGGCGGTGGACAACGAGGGCGGTAACGATCAAAGCCGCAGGCAGCGCGAAAGCCCGAGCGAAGAAGTCGAGCACGATTAAGTCGTCGCCTGCCAGGTAGCGCCGCAAAAATGGAACGTAGCCGCCCCAGAGAAGAGTCGCCGTGACAGCGAGAAACACGGAATAGCCAGTGAGCAGAAGATACTGGCGCGCCGTCGTCAGTGGCCATTTTGGTTTGCGCATCTTCATCCTCGTCCACGATTGTAGTGGCCGCGAAGGCAGGCCCAGCGGCGGCCTGGGGCCAACCGCCTGCCCAGCCGCGGTATCCCGCAGCCGTTACCGCGCCCGGCGGTCACCCATCTAAGACAATCACATAGATCATGTGAGAGTAGCGGCGCGCGGCGCAAATATTCACAAAATGCGTGTGAGGGCGCGGCTTGTTTCCCCTCAGTAGTGTCGCGGCATAGGCGGAAACGCCGCCCGATTAATTGAGGAGGAAAGAACAATGGCAGCGCTTGATCGTAGAGCGTTCTTACAGACGGCCGGCCTTGGTGTGGCCGGAGTGGGAATCGCGGGCACTTTAGCGGCCTGCTCCCCCAAGGACACCACGGAGGATGCTCCCTCCGGCTCGGCCGGCGCCACCGGCGCGCCCGGCACCAACTCAGCCGATCAAAAGTGGGCATTTGAGATCGCGCCAGAGCCCATCGCCGAGGACAAAATCGGGGACACCCAGACCGCGGATGTGGTCGTGGTCGGCGGCGGTACGTCGGGACTGGTGACGGCGGCATCGTGCCTCGAAAACGGCCTGAGCGTGATTCTGGTGAGCGCTTCGAAGGCGGCCGTGTCGCGCGGTGGCTCTAACCACGGCGTCAACTCTAAAGTCATGGAACGCATGGGACTGGCAACCTATGATCCCGAACCCTTCTACCGCACCCAGTATGTTGCCAACGGCGGCAACATCAGGCCGGGCTTTTGGTACAAGTTCTATAACAACAGTTCCGAGGCCATTAACTGGCTGGTCGACATCGGCGAGAAAGCTGGCATCAAGTGCACCATCGAAAGCGGACCGGTCTATACAGTTGACGACCCTATGTTCACGCCGCCGGCCGCCCACTCCTTTTACAAGGAGGACAGCGAACTTGAGGGCGCGGTTGGGACCGGCCAGCCGCACATCGTGGCCGAATTGGCGCGCTACATCACCGAAGATCTGAACGGCACGATCATCTGGGGCTCGCGCGGCGAGCAGCTTGAGAAAGACGGCGACCGAGTCGCCGCCCTGATCGCTTCGGACCTGGCTTCGGGCGAATACACCCGTTACGCGGCCAACAAAGCGGTCGTGATCGCGACCGGTGACTTCTCGCATGACAAAGACATGATTACCAGGTACTGCCCCCAGGCTCTGGAATTGCTCTTCGAAATCGACAACGAGGTCAACTATGACGCCGGCCTGCAAGTTGGCGGGCTAATGCCAGGCGACGGGCACAAAATGGCCCTGTGGGCAGGAGCCGCTTGGCAGAAAGAGCCGAATGTGATCATGTTGGGGCGCCCCAACCTGCCTGCTGATCAGCCGTACACCGCTCACACCGGCTTGATGGTTGACGCCAATGGCCAACGCTTCATGAACGAAGACGCGCTGGGCGGGATCGCCTGCGCGACCATCATGAATCTTCCTCAGATAACCGCTTGGTGTATCTGGGGAACCAACCGTGCGTCTGAGGGAGGCCCGTGGGGCAAGCCGAACTACGAACAAGGCGTCTACTTCGATTCGCCAGAGGAGTTCATCAAGACCTGGGACGAGGACGCTTACGGCTTCGGGGTTCTAAAGAACGACAGCCTGGAAGGCTTGATCGCTGATCTCGGTCTACCGGCCGAAACGATCGACACGGTCACGCGCTACAACGAACTCTGCCAAAAAGGCCATGACGACGATTTCTACAAGAAGCCAGACAAGATGATCGGCGTCAACGACGGACCATATTACGGCTGCCCCTTCACGCCGATGTTCTTGACCTCGCTTGGCGGCATTCGTGCCAACACCGACTTGCAGGCCCTCGACGCCGATGACAAGCCAATTCCCGGCCTGTTCGTCGTGGGCAGCGTGATTGGCGGGTTCTATTCAAGCGTCTACACATTCGCCATGGAGGGCATCAACTACGGCGCCACCTGCGTCTGCTTGCCTTATGTGCTAGGCAAGGACCTCGCCGCCGACAAGTTCGCGTGAGGCTTTTGAGCGGGGTCTGATCTCCGAGGGACGTTAGATCCTGTCTTGGAACTCCCAACCGG
>JAIRNM010000378.1 GCA_031258055.1 Bifidobacteriaceae bacterium | reverse complement strand
TGGGCCGATGACGTGCCGTTTCGGGAGGTGCGCATGGCTGGGGTGGTGGGTCACCGGCAAGTCACGGACGCTTACTTGGCCCAATTGGCCCGCCGCCATGGTGCCAAGTTCGCCACCTTCGACCAAGGCGCCGCTGCCCAGCACGCCGACGTGGCCTGGTTGATCCCCGAATCCCCCGCTGCCCCTGCCGCCAACACCGCCGAGTAGCCAGCTTGACTACGGTGTTAGTCAGCCCTAGTTTAAGGAAATGGCGATCATCAACACGCTGGCGGCGAAGACGCACTTTTCGCGCCTGATGGCGCGGGCTGAGGCGGGGGAAGAAGTGATCATCGCCCGCGCTGGAGTGCCGAGTGTCAGGCTTGTGCCTGTGTCTGAGGGCGAGGCTTCGGCGGGAGCCAGGGTGTTCGGCGCGGACCCCTCGGTGCGCCTGCCTTTGGACTCGCCGTTCTTCGAGGAGTTGCCAGAAAAGGAACTGGCGGCCTGGGAATGAACCTTCTTCTCGACACGCATGCCTTTCTGTGGCTGGTCGGTGAGCCGTCGAAACTCCCGGGCGGTTTGCTAGCCGCGTTGGCCGATGCGCGCAACCGGCTGGCGGTGTCTGCCGCCTCGGCCATGGAGGTGTCGACCAAGGTCCGGATTGGCAAGCTCCCCACCGCTGCACACCTGGCCGGCGCCCAGACGTGGGCGGCCCGGGTGCGTCAGGTCGGCGCCGCGCCGCTGCCAATCACTCACCAAGAGGCAATACTCGCGGGGCGTTTGCCATGGGACCACCGCGACCCTTTTGACCGCTTCCTAGCGGCCCAGGCGCTGCTGGGAGGCATGACCCTAGTCAGCCGCGACCAGGCGTTCGCCGACCTGTCCGGGCTCCGCACGCTCTGGGACGCGCCGTAACACCAGAGCGTTTGAGCCCAGCCTCCCAAAGGGGAGAACGGGTCACTTTTCGCCCTCTGCGATGCACGATGCCGTCTCAGCAAGACCTTCAGCGCGTCATAAGAGTACTTCCGGGGCCGCGCCTTCGGCCGCGCCGGACCCGGACGCCTGGGCGGCGCGGAGGCGTTCGCGGCCAGCCACCTGCGGGCGTTGTACCTGGACCAATCCGTCACCGCCGCCTTGAAGTGCCTGTACCTGGTGACCCGCTCCCTGGACCCCACAGGATGCGGCAAGAAGCGTTGGGCCAACCGGTGGAAACCCGCCTTGGACGCCTTCGCAATCACCTTCCCGGGTCGGCTCGACCCGGCAACGTGCCCATCGGGTTGGTCGCCCCAGAGTCACAGGTCGAGGGCAAGGCGCAGACCAGCGTCGATGTCGCGCATCATCAGGGGAGGGACTTGGCCAACAGGCCTGTCCAGGTCGCGCCGGTCGACAGTCGCCAGCTCCGACGTGCGGGCTACGCAGTCTTTCGGCCATCCTGTAGCTGAGGTCGGCAGGAACACGTTTCCGGGATAAGCTGCCGCGTCCAGCCGGCTCGTCAAACTGGCGACCATGGCTGTGCCGATGGCGGAATTGTTGAACGACTGGAATTGGACCACCACCACTGGTCGGCGCTTAGCCGGTCCTATCCCCTGCGGCGACCCGAAGCTGTACCAGTAGATCCTGCCCCGGACGCTCACCAGTCTTCGCCTTCAGCCAGCGACTCCATGCGCCCGCGCGCCTCAGCGGCAATGCTCTCGCGTTCGGCCCGGCTGGCGGGTGATTCCGCCGCCACTGCCCGGTTGACCGCTTCCGTCACCTGGTCTTCTTGCTGGCGGCGCACCTGCTCCGCAGCCGCCCGGGCGATCCAGGCGGAACGCGTCACGCCTTGCTCCCGGGCGCAAGCGGTCACTTGTCCAAACAGGTCATCCGGCAGCGACACTCCAGTCTTCACGCCGCCAGTGTACCAAGGTGCACCCAGCGCCCAACGCTGACTCCGACTGTTCCCGAGGCCGGTGTGGTGCTACCTTACGGGGTGTGCGGTGTTGCGTATGAGCCCTCTGGAGTTGGACGATGCCGCCTACCGGCACGGCTTTGACAAAGAGCAAGCAATCTATCTCATAGACCACGCGCTTGGTCGCCGTGTGCTCAACTCCGAGCCGGGCAGCGTCACGATAGCTTTCGCGGGGCATCCGCACGAAGGTTCGACTAGGCGCCTTGAGTTGATTGCCAGGTTGACACCGGCGCGACGCGAGGTTTGGGTGTTTCACTTTTTCGATTTGACCGACAATTTCAGAGATTTGTGGCCTGATAGCGAGGAACGATGACCAAGACACCGGGGGAACGGTATTACCAAGAACTGGTTGAACGGGGCGAATTGCCCGGCTCGGGCCCGGTGCTGCGTGGGCGGTCGGCGACCGAGGCCGCCAGGCGGGACCTGATGTGGGTGACTGGCGAGTCCGACCGCGGGGCCGCCGTGCGGGCGCTGGGCGGCAGGCCCAGGTTGGGTCCGGGCAAGGGCCGGTCGCCGGTGGTTCGCGCGCGGGTCTCGGACGCGGAGTACGCGGAGTTGGAGAGTCTGGCCGAGCGCACCGGCCGCACCCAGAGCGACCTGGTGCGGGAGGGGCTGCGCCTAGTCCTTGCTAGCCGGTAGTTGCGACGACCCGGCTTTGGCGACCCCCGCCGCTGCGGTGGGCGGACGGCATCGGACACCAAGAACCGGGGCAGCGGGGCGGCGGGCAAAGCGAAAGCGCTGGTTGGAAGGCTGTCGTAGGGGGGCGCTAGAGTTTGAAGCGGCTGGCACCGGAGGCGCCTGGACCGGGTCGGCCTGCTCCATCCCCTGTCCGGGCGGGAACCGAGGCGACGGTGTTGTTGAAGCGGTCGGTTGGGAAGTCGTTCAGGCGTGCGCCTAAGGAACTGTCCAAGTTGTTCGAACGGCTGCGAGACGAGCGCCGGGACTTGGCGGATTTGGTGCTGGAATACACCCTGACGGGCAGGCGGGCGGAGGATTTGGCCAACCTGGGGCCAGCTGAAGTCAAGGCCCTCGAGGACGGCGTTCCCGGCTGGACGGTCGGCAACCAATTGCAGGAACTGCGCCGGAAACATAGCCAACTGGCCCCGGAACAGTGGGTGCGCCTGGGCCAGGTCTTGTCCTTGCCCAAGGCGGCCGATCTGTCAGACGCCTGGCCTGCCACCGTGCCCAGATGGTTCGCGGCGCTGTCGGAGAACCGGCAGTACTGGAGCGACTCACCGAAGCACTGGGCCCCAACCTTCGAAGTCGGCGCTTTGGAATCGGTGGGATACCGGCCACCGGAGACCGACCAGATCATTGCGTTCACGTTCCTCAAGCTGACCACACAGGACGCCTGGCGCTTCGACGCGCATCTGAAGCAGTGGGAGGCGGACTTAGGGGGGTCAGGGCCCCGGGCCCTCGCCCGCGTGGTTGGTCAGGTGATTGGGGACTTGCCAGGCTTGTTGGCGCCGTTGGAGGCTGGACAACGGGCGCGCGCACTGCGTTGGATAGCCCTCTACCAGGAGTTCTGCGAGGCGCTGGCGGGACCGCTAGGTCAATGGGCGCTTGATCGGTCCAAGCAGGTCCGCGATGCGGCGCTGGCGGCAGCGGCCCGGTTGCCTGGTAAAGAGCACGGGGAATTGGTGGCTGCCGGGCTGGAGCAGGCCAATGGGCCAGTCTTGACCAGCCTGGCGGAGGCAGCGGCGGCCATGGGGGAGGCGGGCAGGCGTCTCCTTGAGGAAGAACTCGCGAAGGGCGGTCCCCAGCGCAGGCGCGATGTGATTGGGCAGGTGCTGGGCCGGGTGGAAGCGACACGGACCGTATCCGAGGTCGAACCGGAGATCCCACCCGTGGCGCCAGAGGAGTTCGCTCCGCTGGCGGAGGACTTCGTCCGCAAGTTGGGGGACGCTATCGACAAGTCGGTGGAAAACGCCAAAGCCGCGGCCCTGGAGTACCCCCAAGCCAAGTGGCTCCGGAAGCGCTACGCAGAAGCCAAGGGCTTTTCGAGCCGTGACGCGGAGCCGATTCGCGCCTGGCTGGACGGCGAATCCCGGGTCCGGCCCAAGGCGCTGGACTGGCTGCCCCCACTAGTGCTGCGAGGGGTGATCGGGTCCATCAAGGCTACGGCGCTGGCCCGCCTAATCCTGGTCCCTGATGGCAAAGGCGGTCGGCGGATCAACCGGGGAGATCTGAGTAGCGGTGCCGGGCCCATCTCCGGCGCAGATCTGCGGGCAGTGGCGGCGGAGGTGGAGAAGGCGGGGTACAAGGCGGCCAAGGGAGACATTGCCGCAGAGTTGGGGGAGATTATCCTGACCCAGGGCTGGTATGGCAAGCCGTATCCCGCCGCAGGCCTTTGGCCACTCTTCGCCGAGCACCCCGAGCTGCTGGAAAAGGCCTTGAAGCCGTCGACTCCGGGGGAACCGGGTCTTGAGGCGCTGAGGATCTTGCGTGGGATGCCCGTTCCACCATCGCGGCTGACGCCAGTGCTGGCAAAACTGGCGCTGGGAGGGTCCAAGGCGTTACGGGCGCAGGCCCAAGCGGTTTTGGCCAAGCGGCCGGAGGCGGGATCAATTGCGGTGGGCGGCCTGGAGGCGAGCAAGTCGGAGATGCGCGCCGAGGCCGCCCGCTGGATCGCGGCGATCGGTGGCCAGGCTGGTCTGCCCGCCTTGCGGGCGGCGCTAAAGAGTGAGCGGAGCGAGCCGGTCCAAGCCGCTATCCTCGCGGCGCTCGCCGCCTTGGGCGATGACGTCGCCGACTACTTGACTCCGGCGGCCCTGGCCGCGGCGGCTGAGAAGGGGCTGGCCAAGAAGCCCCCGGTCGGCATGAAGTGGCTGCCGCTAGATGCGCTCCCGGCTTGCCGCTGGGCGAGCGGGGACCCGGTAGACCCGGCGATTATCCGCTGGTGGGCGGTGCTGGCGGTGAAGATGAAGGACCCAGCGGGCGGCGGCCTGTTCAAGCTGTACCTGTCGCTGCTCGACCAGCCCAGCCGGGAGGCCCTGGGCGTCTTCGCGCTGGAAGCCTGGGTGGCGCAGGATATCGCCACGCCCAGCGACCAGGAAGCGCGCGAATACGCCGCCGCGAACGTGGACGCGGTGTACCAAGGGCGCCAGGCGGAAGCCAAGCAGTACCCAGACAGCGAGTGGGCCCAGACCATGGGTCGCATGACCCGGGACCAGGTCTACGAGGAACTGAGGCGGCTGAAGGCGGGCGAGTTTCTGGGCAGTGCCATCGGGGAGAAAGGCCTGCTCGCTTTGACCTGCTTCGCGCCCGGCCACCGCGTGTTAGCCGCTGGGCAGGCCTACATCCGCGCCTACCCCAAGCGCCGCGCCCAGATTGAGGCGCTGGTCCGGGCCGCATCTGAGAACCCCGATCCGGCCGCGATCCAGTTTGTGCTGTCCATCGCCCGGAAGTTCAAGCAGGCGACGGTCCGGGCTGTCGCCGCCGAGCTTTCCGAGGAGATCGCCCAATCCAGGGGCTGGTCCATGGATGACTTGGCGGACCGCACCATCCAGACAGCGGGTTTCGAAGATGACGGTGTGCTCCGCCTGGACTACGGCTCCAGGGTCTTCACAGGCCGGATTGGCCGGTCGGCGAAGACCGGGGCGTTCGCAGTCCAACTCTCCAATCCGGCGGGTAAGCCGGTCGCCGCTCTGCCGAAGGCGGCCGCCGCCGACTCGGAAGAGCTGGTCCAGGAGGCGAAGGCGCAGCTCAGCGCCTCGAAGAAGGAGTTGAAGCAGGTCGTAGCGCTGCAGACGACCCGGCTTCACGAGGCGATGTGCGTCGGGCGCGCTTGGGACGCGTCGACATGGCTTGAGTCACTAGCTGGGCATCCGGTGATGCGTCAGCTAGTGTCCGCGCTGGTCTGGTCGCACATCCCGGAGAGCGGAGCCGCGCCCCGCCTGTTCCGCCCCACGCCAGAGGGGGACTTCCTCGACGCGAACGATGCCGACCTGTCGATTCCCCCGGCGGGCGAGATCCGGCTGGCCCACCGGGCGGTCGTAACGGCGGACGAGGCGCGGCAATGGCGCACGCATTTGGCGGACTACGCGGTCAAACCGCTGTTCGACCAGTTCACCGAGCCGCCTCCGGACCTGCCGGATCCCGCCTCACTGCCAGAGGGGGAAGCGGAGGTCGCCACCAGGCGTGGTTGGTTCTCGGACTCGTTCGCCATCCGGGGTCGCGCCGTCAAACGCGGCTATACCAGAGGGCTGGCGGAGGACGGCGGCTGGTTCAACACCTACTCCAAGGAGTTCCCGTCCGCCCAGATCACGGCCATAATCGAATTCACCGGCTCAGTCCTGCCGGAGGAACAAGTCCCGGCTGCGCTCGACAAGCTGATCTTCGCGCGCGACGGCGCCGCCCTGGCGTTGGCGGCGGTACCGCCCGTGCTGCTAGCAGAGGCCTACGGCGACTACGCCTACGTGGCTGAGGCAGGACAATTCGACAAGGACTGGGAGAACAAGAGTGGATTCTGACAGCGAGCAAGTCCAGGTATTGCGGCAGCCGGCGGAGGTAAAACAGGCGGATGAACTGGAGCGCCTGGCCGCCTGGGACGCGTCGCGCGGCGAAGCGCCGCCGCCCGGCTGGAAGCTGACGGCACGGGCAGTCCGGGCGTTCGTAATCGGCGACGAAGCACTGGGCGTTAGCCGCAAGTTCTTTGGCGACGACCCGCTGGTAGACCGCTGCGTGGTGACGCTACTCGGTCGGCAAGGGCTGATGCTGGTGGGCCAGCCTGGCACCGCCAAGTCCATGATCTCCGAATTGCTGGCGGCGGCCATCAGCGGCAACTCGAACCTGACGGTGCAAGGGACGGCTGGCACCACCGAGGACCACGTCCGCTACTCCTGGAACTACGCCCTGCTGTTGGCCGAGGGCCCGTCTCGCCGGTCTTTGGTGCCTTCACCGATCTGTCAGGCGATGGAACTGGGCGCGGTGGCGCGTTTCGAGGAGATCACCCGCGCGGCGCCGGAGATTCAGGACACTATGGTCTCAATCCTCTCGGAGAAACAGTTGATGATCCCCGAGCTGGGCTCGGACGCACTGATCGCGGCCCGGCCGGGCTTCAACGTGATAGCGACCGCCAACCTCCGCGACCGTGGCGTCAACGAGATGTCGGCCGCGTTGAAGCGGCGGTTCAACTTTGAGACGGTTCGGCCCATCGCGGACCCCGCCTTCGAGGTAGAACTGGTGTCCCGGCAGCTTGAGGCAGAGTTGGGCGGCCAGCGCGCCGCGGTCCAGGTGGAGCGCGACGTGTTGGAGTTGCTGGTCACGGCGTTCAGGGATCTACGGTCAGGCTCCACGGCGGAGGGTGCGTCTATCAAACGCCCGGAGACGGTGATGTCCACGGCTGAGGCGGTCAACGTGGCAGTGGCCGCCGCCCTGGAAGCACGCTACCTGGGCGACGGCAAAGTCACCGCCGGAGGGATGGCCCGGCAGTTGCTGGGCGTGGCGCTGAAGGATAACCAGGAGGACGCCGCCCGCCTTGACTTCTACTTCGACACGGTGGTCCGCGAGCGGGCCCGGCGCAGCCGCGCTTGGAAGGACTTCCAATCCGCGGCCAGGGCCTGGCGCGCTTGAGAGTTGTTGGCCCGTGGCGTCTCCCGCTTCCCATCCCCGGCTCAGCCTTGGCGCCGAAGGGCCGCCGCCTCGGCTAGCGCGCGGGCTGGCGCTACTGGATGGGCTTGAAGCTCGGGGCATCTGGTTCGCTCCGATTCGCCACCACAGCCCGGCCTGTGCCCTAGCCGTGCGCCACCTGATCAAGGCCGTTTCCCCGCAGGCTGTCCTGATCGAGGGGCCAGCCGAATACGATTCGCTGCTTGACCTGCTGTGCCACCCCGAAGCGGAGCCACCGCTAGCGGTGCTGGGCCTGCCTAAGAAGGGGTCGGCGGTGTTTTACCCGCTGGCAGATTTCTCCCCGGAGTGGGTGGCCTTGCGGGACGGAGCGGCTGGCGGGGCGCACGTCGCCTTCATTGATGCCAGCCCGGAGGAGGATTCTGAGAGCGGCGAGGGTGTGGCCGCGTTGCGCGGCGAACGCTATTACGCGGAGAGCCGCAGCTTAGCCCAGTTAGCCCGCCATGAGCACTGCCGCGACCACGACGAGCTCTGGGACCATCTGTTCGAACTGCGCGGGGCCGACGCGGACGCCCGCAGGCTCTTCCGGGATGTGTTCGCGTGGAGCACCTTGGCGCGTTTGGACTACGAACCGGAGGTATTGGAGGCGGAGGGCTCCGTCCAGCGCGAAAGTGTCATGGCCGCCCACATCCTGAGGTGGCGGACGCAAGCGCTGGGCTCTTTGGTCGTGGTGACCGGCGGATTCCACACTCTGGCTCTCGCCGAGGCGCTGGCCGTTGCTTTGGACGTGACCGGCGCCCCGCCTCCAGCCGAGGAAAATGCGATAGAGGAGCAGCCAAGGCGAAACACCATGCTGGGCGGGGCTTGGCTGGTGCGCTACAGCTTGGGCCAGCTCGCCGCCCAGACCGGCTACGGCGCCGGCATCGCGGCGCCGGGCTACCGGCAGCGCGTGTGGGACGCGCCGACCGGTGCCGCCGGCCGGTTGGGCGCGCAGTGCCTGGCGGATGTGGCCCGCACGGCTGGGGCGGCGGGCACGGCAGAGGCGGTCGGAGCCGCCCAGGTAATCGAAGCGGCGCTACAGGCCGAACGCCTAGCCGCCTTGCGCGGTCACGCGGTCACAGGCCGGTCCGATCTGCTGGATGCCTGCACGTCCTGCTTCTCTGGCGGTGCGGACGCCCCCGCTGCCCTGCGAAGCGCCGTGGCCAAAGTCTTCAATGGGGACAAGGAAGGTCGGCTCCCGCCCGGCTGCCCGGCTCCGCCGATTGTCCAAGAGACCCGAAAAACCGCCCTTGATCTGCGGTTCAACTTGTCCAGCGGGGAGTCAAGGACCACCGCGCTGGATCTGCGCCGCTCACCGAACGCCCGGCGCCGGAGCCGGTTCTTGTGGTTGATGGCATTTCTGGACGTGGGCTTCGCGCAGCGGTTGAGCGGCCCCGACTACGCGGCGGGCGAGGCGCTGAGCCGCGCCCAGGAGAAGTGGAGCTACGCCTGGACCCCAATGGTTGAGGCGGCGCTGGTGGCCTTGGTCACCGACGGCGCCACCTTGGCCGATGCCGCCCGCAAGCGCCTCCGTTCCCGCCTTGCTGACGAGGAGGACGAGCGCCCGCGCTCGGACCGGGTGGCGGAGGTAGTGGCCCAGGCGGCGCTGATCGGCCTAGCGGACGAGTTCCCGGCGTTGGAGCAGATGCTCTACGAGGTGATCGGCCAAGACTCGGACTTGGGTTCCGTGCTCGGGGCGGCACGACGCCTGCTCGGCTTGACGCGGGCGGCGGAAGTGTTGGACCTGGCGCGCCCGCAGCAGCTAGAGGCGCTGGTCGCACGGGCGGTGCCACAACTGGTCTACCTCGTGGGTCAAAGCGCGGATGTCCCGGAGGATGCCGAGGAGCGAGCGGTCGAGGCGATGATAGGCGTGCGAGAACTGATTGGCCTCCTGGACGGACTGTCGGAGCCGGGGTTTCCGAGTGGTGTAGGCGCTGCCGAGCTGGCAGCTCAGCTGAGCGAGTCGCTGGACCGGTTGCGGCGCTCCGGCAGCGCCGCGCCGGGCGTGGCGGGGGCGCTGATGGCTTTCGCGGAGATCGACGGCACCGCGCCAGATGGCGAAGTGGCCGCGCGGCTGCGCGGACTATTCGCGCCAGGGGCCGACCCGGCCCTGGCCATGCGGTTCTTCCAGGGCTTGATGCGGGCCGCGCCCGACCTGATCCTGCACACACCGGAACTGTTCGAGGTGGTGGACCAGGCGCTGGGAGACATGGACGAGCCCGCGTTCTTGGCCTTCCTGCCGGAACTGCGCCTAGCCTTCGCGCGCCTCCGTCCCCGCGAAACCGCCCGGCTGGCGGAGCAAGTCGCCAAGCTGTCCGGCTTGGGGGCGCAGGACATCGCGACCGGCGCCGGAGACGTCTCGGAGGCAGATCTGCGCTTGGGCGTAGCTGTCGAAGCGGCGCTGCTCGAGTCGCTGGAGGCGGACGGGCTCGGGGCCTGGGCCCGAGGGGGTGGAGCCCAATGAACGTACGGCGGTGGCGGTTGGCGCTGGGGCGCTACGCCGACGGCGCTCTGCCCCGCGCCCAAGCCTTTGGCGCGCGCGACCTTGATTTGGATACGGCCCTCGGATACCTGTTCGACCGGGAGTACGCGGAGCGGGGGCTGCGCCCGGAACCGGGCGGTGGCGGTTCGCTCGACCCCTCGCAGCTAACGGCGATCAACTGGTTGGCGCGGACCCGTGAGTTGTTCCCCAAGTCGGCCTTCGAGCGCATGCAGGCGAAGGCGGTCGAGCGCTACGGGTTGACGGAGTTGCTGGCGGACCCGGCGACAGCCGACTCCTTGGAGCCGAGTCCGGAACTCGGCGCCGCGCTGTTGACGGTTCGAGGGAGCATTGACGCCAAGTTGGAGGCGGGCCTGCGGACGGTAATCGCCAAGGTGGTGGAGCAAATTGCGGCGCGGCTAAAGACCCGGTTCGCGCAAGCGTTCAGCGGGCGGCGCAACCGGTTCCGGCGCTCGTTTCGGCCGCGGGCGCAAGACCTCGATTGGCGGGCCACCATCCGGGCGAACCTGGCCAACTATGACGCTGAAACCGGACGCTTGGTGGTGGACCGGCTGCGGTTCAACGCGCGCGCCCGGCGCAGCCTTGAGTGGGATGTGCTGCTGTGTGTCGATCAGAGCGCATCGATGGCGGAGTCGGTGCTATACAGCGCCGTGTGCGCGTCTATCTTGGCGGCGCTACCAGGCGTCAACGTGCGGTTGCTGGCGTTCGACACAGCCGTGGTGGACCTGACCGAGCAGGCTTCAGATCCCGTCGGGGTGCTGATGGGCGCCCAGTTGGGTGGCGGCACAGACATCTGCCGGGCCTTGCGGTACTGCGAGAGGCTGGTGCGAACACCGGCGCGGACGGTGTTGGTGCTGATCAGCGACTTCGAGGAGGGCGGCTCCGTGGCAGGACTGGTGGCGGCCGCCGGGCGGTTGAAAGCCGCTGGAGTCACTTTGCTGGGCCTGGGCGCGCTGGACGAATCAGCGGCGGCGGTGTTTGATCCGCATGTGGCGCGACTGCTAGCGGATCGCGGCATGGAGATCGGCGCCATGACGCCAGACCGGTTGGCGGACTGGCTGGCGGAGGTCATGGGATGAGCGGCTGGGCTGAGGTCTATTGGCGGCTGGAGGATTCGGCCTTGGCCCAACTCGCCAGTCCAGGGCTGGTGCGCCGGGCGGCCAAGTTCGCCCCGGCCGCGGTGCTTCCCGAAGGGTTGGAAGGGGACAAGCAATGGTCCGGTCGCTCGGGCCAGGTCCAGGTGGGTGAATACACGGTAAGCCTGGACGCGGGCGGACCGGCGCGGGCTAGCTGCCCCTGCCCAGCGGCCGGGATCTGCGTCCATGTAGTCGCGGCCGCCCTGGCCATCCGCGCCGCAGCACCCAGGCGCGAACGGGGCAGCGAATCAGGC
>JAIRNM010000302.1 GCA_031258055.1 Bifidobacteriaceae bacterium | reverse complement strand
CGAGGGCCTCTACCGCGATTGGCCGGACAAGGACTCGCTCATCCATCGTTTGACAGTGTCGGAGTTGGTCGAGTTGATGCCGCGGATCGCCACCGGCATGCAGCCCAAGATGGAGGCCTGCCTCAGGGCCGTCCGCTCCGGCGTCCCCCAAGCTCACGTGATCGACGGCCGCCAGCCGCATTCGATCCTGAACGAGATTTTCACCGACCGGGGTGTTGGCACCATGGTGGTGGCAGGGGACAGCGCGCAGCCCGCTTCCTCGCCGCCGCGCCACGCCGACCACGGCGCTAGCCCGGTTCCGGCAGCCAGATTGGCGGTGCCCGATGCCGTCCAATAGCGCCGCTTTGGAAACCTACCGCGAGCGTTTGTTGCCAGTCTTCAGCCCCTCATTAGTGCTGGCCAGGGGCGAAGGTGCCCGCGTCTGGGATGTTGAGGGACGGGAATATCTGGACCTGCTTGGGGGCTTGGCGGTCAACGCCCTGGGCCACGCCCATCCGGCTTGGGTCAAGGCGATTGCTGATCAAGCGGGCCGACTGGGCCAGATCTCGAACTATTGGGCGTCTGAACCTCAGATCGAACTGGCCGGAAAGCTGCTGGAGATCACTGGGGCCAGCCCGGGCGGACGGGTTTTCTTCGCCAACTCAGGCACCGAGGCGAACGAAGCGGCCCTTAAATCGGTGCTGCGGCGGGCGGGCGGCCGTGACCGCATCCTCGCCTTCGAAGGGGCCTTCCATGGCCGTACTCTGGGGGCGCTGTCGCTGACCGCCAAGGACAGTTATCGCAAGCCTTTCGATGGTTTCACCGGGCCAGCCGAGTTCTTGCCCTTCGGCGACCTAGCCGCGCTGGAGTCGGCTCTAGCAGCCGGAGGAGTCGCGGCCGTGGTCCTCGAAGTCATCCAGGGCGAAGCCGGAGTGATTCCCCTCCCACCCCGTCAACTCACCGAAATCAGGCGTTTGACCAGGCAATATGGTGCTTTGCTGTGGATCGATGAGGTGCAGACCGGAATGGGTAGAACCGGCACCTGGTTCGCGTACCTAAATCAACGGCTGGGCGGACCGCTGGCAGGCGAATCGTTACCGGATCTGGTGACGGTTGCGAAAGGCTTGGGCGCTGGATTCCCGGTTGGCGCCATGGTGGCAATGACAGCGGAAACGGCTGGGCTGCTCCAAGTCGGTGACCACGGCACCACTTTCGGCGGTAACCCGCTGGCAATGGCGGCTGGCCTGGCCACCATCAAGACGATTGAAGCTGAGGGCCTGTTGGAAAACGCCGCCCAACTGGGAGAACGCTGGCTCCTTGAGTTGGCCGCGGTGCCGGGGGTCAGGGCGACCCGGGGAGCGGGTTTGTTGGTCGGCATCGTCCTCGAAGAACCAAACGCGGCGGCGGTGTTGAAGACGGCCCAGACGGCCGGTTTCCTGTTGAGCGCGACCGGCCCTGACACGCTGCGGCTGGCGCCGCCACTGAACTTGACCCCAGACCAAGCCCAACTATTCACGCGAACCCTGCCAGAAATCCTCAAGGAGGCCCAATGACCATCCGCCATTTCCTCAAAGACAGTGACATCAGCCCCGCCGAACAGGCCGAAATCCTGAACCTCGCCATCGAAGTCAAACGCGACCGGCTGAAGTATCAGCCGCTGGTCGGGCCGCAGGCGGTGGCGGTGCTCACCGACAAGCCGACCCTGCGGACCCAGTTGTCCTTCTGTGTCGGTGTCGCTGAGCTGGGCGGATACCCGATGTTCGTGGACGGCAAGCTGGCTGGCGGGGGGGTGCGCGAATCGGTGGCCGATGTCGCGCGCGTGCTTGGCCGCCAAGTTGCGGCGATCGTCTGGCGGACCTACGGCCAGGACCGGATTGAGGAAATGGCGGCGCACGTCTCAGTGCCCGTGGTCAACGCCCTGACCGATGACTATCACCCCTGCCAAGTGCTGGCCGACTTGCAGACTGTGGCTGAACACCTTGGCGGTGTGGATCGTCTAAGTGGCGCCAAGCTGGCCTACTTCGGCGACGGCGGCAACAACATGGCGCAGTCATACCTTCTGGGCGGCGCCACCGCTGGCATGGAAGTGCGGATCGCCACCCCGGCTGGTTTCCAGCCGAAGGCCTCAATCCTGGCCGAAGCCCAAGCGATCGCGCAGGAAACCGGCGGCGGCGTGACAGTAACCGACGACCCGG
The DNA here is from genome assembly GCA_031258055.1 of Bifidobacteriaceae bacterium. Classification (GTDB taxonomy): domain Bacteria; phylum Actinomycetota; class Actinomycetes; order Actinomycetales; family WQXJ01; genus JAIRTF01. The sequence continues at coordinate 2,944 of JAIRNM010000302.1, read as the reverse complement.
TGGCGGCTGCTGCCGGAGCGGATGTGATTGCCACTGACACCTGGGTGTCGATGGGCCAAGAGGATTCAGCCGAGGCCCGGCGCTCGCCCTTCGTGCCTTTCAGGGTCGATGACGCCATGATGGCCAGGGCCGCCAGTGATGCCATCTTTATCCACTGCCTGCCGGCTTATCGCGGCAACGAGATGACCGCCTCGGTGATCGACGGCCCGCAGTCGCGTGTCTGGGATGAGGCGGAGAACCGGCTTCACGCCCAGAAAGCGCTGCTGATCTGGCTGTTGGACAAGGCTGTTGAATCGGGCACGGTTGAATCGGGCACGGTTGGGTCGGGCGCTGTTGGATCAGGCGCTGTTGGACCGGGCGCTGTTGGATCAGGCGCTGTTGGATCAGGCGGCGGAGAGTCTTTGCGATGACCGCTGGCCTGGCTGTACCGGCCACCAAGACGGCGCGTCAAGCCCTGATCCGGCGGTTGGTGCGCTCTGAGGTCATCCGGTCGCAGGCTCAATTGGCCGAGCGGCTGGCCGACTTGGGGTTGGAGGTCACCCAGGCCACACTCAGCCGCGATCTGGTGGAGCTGCGGGCGGACAAAGTCCGCCTGGCGGACGGGTCGCGTATCTACGCCCTGCCAGCCGAAGGTGGCGAGGCCGCCCTGGAAGGGGCGCTCAGCCATGAGATGCTGGCCGCGCGGTTGCGTCGGCTGGCGGCAGAGTTACTGGTCAGCGCCGAGGGAAGCGCCAATATGGCGGTGCTCAGGACGCCGCCGGGGGCGGCTCACTTCTTGGCTTCGGCGATCGACCAGTCGTTCTTCCCTGGTGTCATGGGGACCATCGCGGGTGATGACACGATTGTCTTGGTGACCCGCGCACCTAAGGGCGGCCCGGAAGTGGCTGCCCGTTTCACAAACTTGGCGAACGAAGGAGAAGGTTCATGACTGAGCGCGTAGTGCTGGCCTATTCAGGTGGCTTGGACACATCGGTAGCGATCGGTTGGATAGGCGAAGCGACCGGGTCTGAGGTCATCGCTGTGGCGGTTGACGTGGGCCAGGGCGGCGAGAACCTAGAAACGATCCGTGAGCGGGCGCTGGCCTGCGGCGCGGTTGAAGCCTATGTGGCAGACGCCCGCGAGGAGTTCGCTTCTGAGTACTGTATGCCAGCGCTGGCCGCGAACGCCCTTTACATGGACCGGTATCCGCTGGTCTCGGCGCTGTCCCGGCCCGTGATCGTGAAGCATTTGGTGCGGGCGGCCCGGCAGTTCGGCGCTTCGACGGTCGCTCACGGCTGCACTGGCAAGGGCAACGACCAGGTTCGTTTCGAGGTTTCGATCACTTCGTTGGCGCCGGACCTCAAATGCATAGCGCCGGTCCGGGACCTGGCCTTGACCAGAGCGGCGGCGATTGATTACGCCGAACGGCACAGCCTGCCAATTGAGACGACCAAGTCCTCGCCTTTCTCGATTGACCAGAATGTTTGGGGCCGGGCGGTCGAAACCGGCTTCCTGGAGGACATCTGGAACGGGCCGACTAAAGACGTCTACACCTACACCGACGACCCGACTTTCCCCCCAGTTGAGGATGAAGTGGTGATCGGCTTTGAGAACGGCGTGCCAGTCTCGATTGATGGCGTGGCGGTGACGCCGCTGGCGGCCATCCAGGAGTTGAACCGCCGGGCCGGGGCGCAGGGGATTGGGCGGATTGACATGGTTGAGGACCGGCTGGTCGGAATCAAATCACGCGAAGTTTACGAGGCGCCCGGCGCCATGGCCTTGATCGAAGCCCACCGGGACCTGGAAGGTGTCACTGTTGAACGCGAGTTGGCGCGCTTCAAGCGGCTAGTTGGCACGCGTTGGTCGGAACTGGTCTACGACGGCCAGTGGTTCTCACCCTTGAAGCGCTCACTCGACGCCTTCATCGCCTCCACCCAGCAGTACGTCAACGGTGAGATCCGCATGACGCTCCACGGCGGCAGGGCCACTGTCACCGGTCGGCGCTCGCCCAGTTCGCTCTACGATTTCAACTTGGCGACCTATGACGAGGGCGATTCCTACGACCAGTCCCAAGCCCGCGGCTTCATTGAGATCTTCGGCCTCCAATCAAAGCTGGCCGCAGCCCGCGACCAACGCGCAGGCGACGGCATCGCCCTCTAAATCGCTAAGCCGTTCCACGCAACTTCAGCGACTGTTTGGGCCGCCCGGCGGCGGCTAGGCGGCCCGAGGCTGAGGAGAACCCCGTTTGATCGGCGGAGGAGCGCCGAATCAAATTGGAATACCGAGAAGGCGAACCGGCCTACAACGAGGCGGCGTGCTTGCCGGCGACTCGGCCCGAGGTCATCGCGTTACCCATGTTGTTGCCGGCGCTCGGGCAGTTGTAGGCGTTGCCGAAGCGCTGGCCAGCGGTATTGCCCGTAGCGTAGAGGCCCTTGATGACTGAGCGCCTATCCATCGTCAGCACCTGGTAGCGACCGTTGGTCACAAGACCGGCCACGGTGTTCAGGCCCGGGCCGTACAGTCGGCTCGTCGCTTGGACGCACACGTAGAAAGGCGCTTCGTCCAGGGGGATCATGACGTCAGAAGATTTTGCGAAGTCGCTGTCGGTGCCAGCGGCGCATAGCTCGTTATAGCGCTCCACGGAGGCTACGGCTGTGGCCAGCGCATCGCCGCTCAAACCGGCGTTGAGGAGGGCTTCTTCCGCCGTCGCGCCGACGTAGACAGTGGAGACGAACAGTTCGGCGCTCTCGCCCTTGGTTGCTATCTCCAGGCCATGCACCGAGATCTCGGTCGTGGTGGGCGGGTCGGCGGTCTCCATATCCGCTTTGAACCTCTCCACGCCTTCAGGGAAGCCCCAGTTGGGGGCGCCATGGTCTAGGCCGGCGCGCTGCACATACTCCATATACTTCTTGTCCAGAATCGCGAAGTTGCCGGCAATGCCCGTCTCGGGGATGGGGTCGGGAAG
>JAIRNM010000271.1 GCA_031258055.1 Bifidobacteriaceae bacterium | reverse complement strand
ACGGCGCCCATGAGGCGGAGCAAGGCCCAGACGAATTCAGCCCGGTCACCGACAACGTCTCGGCTGAGCGGTTCGCCTCCGGCAAGACACCAGCCAAGCGCGTTCAACCAGCCGGTGATCAGCTTCCAGAAATCGGTCGCGTCCCGCTCAGTCAAGCCCGCTAGACCGAGCGCGACCAGCGCGAGGAGCTGGCGGTCGAACTCCGGGATGGACCTCGCCAACAGTTTGGCGACCATCATCCTCAGCAAAGCGGCCGGGTCGTCAACAGCCTTCGCGCCTTGGCGGGTGAGGTGCAAGCTGCCGTGGAGCTTGCGGACCAGACCGAGATCCTGGGCGCTGACACGGAGCCAGTGGGCTGGCCCAATTTCCTGCTCAATCATTCTTAGCCCCGGCAAGGGCGGTTCAATTCCTAAGAACTCCATCGCCGCGCGCACCACTTTGACTGGCAGTCGGCCCGTCTGGGTGAGTTTCATCCCCTTCTCACCCACTTGCGCGAGCAGCCACCGATGTGGACCGGTGAGCGCTTCCGCCGCCTCGGGCGGGATCTGGCTCAAGTAGTCAACCGCGTCATCCACCGCCGCAACCAGCAATTGGTCGGGTAGTGACAACTCGCGCGCCAAGGCGATCTGTTGACCCCAAGTCAGCTTGCGCATCAACTCGGTCAACAGGTTGGCGGGCGGTTCACCGCTATTGCTGAAGCGGTCGTAGAGCCTCGCCAGACCGAGCCTTTCAAGGTCCGCTTCAGCTCTGGCTTGGTCGAACGTTTCCACATCGATCGAACCGTCGGGCCCGACCGCGTCCGCCGCCCAGCGCATGTAGACCTCGTGATCCTCGTCGGTTGGATCGGCCACCGCCTGGATGACCCGCCCCCAGCCGCCAATTCCACCGGAATCCTCAAGCGGGCAGCGCCCTACCCCTTCGATCACCCTCCCCGGCCAGTTAGAGGCTGGAACGCCGGGGCCATCGGCAACCCAGTCGATACGATGCAGCCAGCCATCGCCGAAATCGTACTCGTAGTAGATGGGACCTTGCCCCTCCCCCAGCAACTCACCGACGGTAATGTCCCGTTCGTCCTCAGGTTGGCTCTCAGTTTCGTAATCCCAGAGGTTACCGCTCGGATCCTCCCAACGGCGGCCGGGCGGTGATGAGCGCGAAGCATACGGCTCGACATTGCTAAAGGCATGAAGATGGGAGTCAGTCCAGCCCATGACGCACTGGAGGGTGCGGTGCAGGTCAGCCAACGTGGCAGAGGAATCGACCTCGAACAGGCGCCAAATCTGAAGCGAGTCAGCGAGGAGTTGAACCCGTAAGCGGACTATAGGCGCTCTGGAAACGTCAGCTATCATCGTCCAATCATCCCATCCCTTGAGGGCCCTGCGGGAACTCCGCTGGTCGCCAGAATTACAGAGATCCCGCGACTAAGCTTCGCTCGGCGCGGAATGACGGGGTGAACGCTTCACTCAGCGCGAGCCAACGGGGGTTCAACCAACGGTAGCTGCCCGCTAGCTGGGGACGCGTGCCGGGGCGGCGGATCGCCGGAGACGGATTCTCTGGAAAGCCACCAAGCCGACCAGCACCACCAAACCCACCAGATCAGTCCAAAGACCGGCGTGCAGCAGGCCAAGGGCGGCCCCGCCCACCAGCAAACGGAGCCAAGGCGGGACTCGGGCGAAGAGGAATCCTTCTACCGCCACACCGATCAGGACCACGCCGAGGCAGGCGGTGACAGTGACCCATAGAGCCTGATGCCAGGTCGTGTCGATCAACATCAAAGCGGGCGCGAAGACGAACATATAGGGCACTATGAAGCCCGCCAGCGACAGCTTGAAGGAGGCTATCCCGGTCTTCATCGGGTCGCCGCCGCTCAGACCGGCGGCGGCGAAGGAAGCCAGCGCCACCGGCGGGGTGATATTGGCGAACATGGCGAAATAGAAGGCGAACATGTGGGCGGCGGCGGTTGGAATGCCAAGGCCTTCAAGGACTTGACTGGCCATGGTGGCGGTAATGATGTAGGCGGGGATGGAGGGCACGCCCATGCCCAGCACCATGCAGGTGACCATCGCCATGAACAAGGTCAGCAGAACGGACGTGTCGCCCATTGAAATCATGGCCCTAGACAGATTGGTGGCCAGCCCGGTCTTGGCCAGAACCCCGACAATGATGCCAACAGCGGCACAGGCCACCGCCACTGGTACAGTCTGGCGTGCCCCATCCGCCAAGGCGTCAAAGATGTCCTTGACAGACATGCGGGTGGCTCGGCGGCATTGGGCGACCAGCACAGTCAAGCCAATCGTCAAAACCGCGGACAGAATCACCGTCAGACCGGAGAAAAACAGCATGTAGACCAGGAAAACGATCGGGATAAGCAGATGGCCACGCTCAGCCATGACCGTCCGGATCGCTGGCAGCCGGTCGCGCGGCACGCCGTCCAACCCCAGTTTGGCGGCCCGCAAGTGTACTTGTGTGAGCACGCCCAGGTAGTAGAGCAGAGCCGGGATGACAGCCCAAATCACAATCTGTGAGTAGGGCACGCCGATTGTCTCAGCCATAATGAAGGCGGCCGCGCCCATGATGGGCGGCAGCAGTTGGCCGCCAACTGAGGCGGAAGCCTCGACCGCACCGGCGAAGACTTTCGGATAGCCGCATCGCTTCATCAGCGGGATGGTGAAAGCACCGGTTGTCACCACGTTGGCGACGGCCGAGCCGTTGATTGAGCCGAGCAAGCCGGACGAGATGACCGCCACCTTGGCCGGGCCACCCCGGGCCGAACCGGCCGCTGCCATGGCGAAGTCGTTGAAGAACTGGCCCATCCCCGATTTCGCCATGAAGGCGCCGAACAAGATGAACAAGAAGATGTAGGTGGAGGAGACCGCTACGGCGGTGCCGAAGATGCCTTCGGTGTTGATGAAGACATTGGCCAGGGCGCTCCAGTCATAGCCGCGGTGCCAGAAAACACCCGGCAGACCACCGCCGAACAGCCCGTAGATGATGAACACCAGGCACAGGATTGGCAAGGCCCAGCCCGTGACGCGCCGCGCCCCTTCCAGCACCAGGACCACCAGCACGGTCGAAACGATCGTGTCGAGCTGAGAAGGCGACCCGAAACGGTCAATGATGCCGGCGTAGTCAGCCAGGAAGTAGACCGGCACCGCGGCCGATGCCGCCATCAACAGCCAGTCATACCAGGCCACCGTCTGCCGTGACGAGCGGGCGAACATCGGGTAGAGGAAGAAGCCCAACACCAGCATCAGACCGACGTGAATAGACCGGCTCTGATGAGTCGGCAGCGGTCCTCGTATCGCCGACCAGAGATGATAGAGCGAGACGGCCACACACAGCCCGTAAAACAGCCAGCCGACCGGCGCCGAGCGGAAACGGCGCGTCTTGGCTTCTTTGTCGACCTTTTCCAGGACCTCTTGGACCTGGTCTTCCGCCACCGTCTCAAAGGCCGGCTGGACCGCTTTGGCCTCCAAACTCATCTCAAACTACCTCCTTGTTCAGAACAGATTCAGAACTGGCCCCAACGCGGAGCAATGGACAAACGCAAGCGGGCGCCGGGCGGTAGATCCTGCCCGCGGGCGATCACAGCGCCATCCAAGGTCAAGTCTTTAGTGGCGGTGGAAGAATTGATCCAAACCAACTCGGCATACGGCTCGTCAATTCCGCCCATATGAATGGCGCCGCCTTCAATCCAGGTGTCGGTCCCCTTCGCTTCTGGGATGCCAGCCCCGAAGGCGGGAAAACGGATTGTGTCCAACACCAGGTCCAGGTCTGAGTCGACGTGGTAGAACTCGTCCCAGGGGATCTTTTCGAGCGAATGCTCCCAGCCGAAGACAAACTGGTCGCCAACCTGGACGGGGACGGAAACTAGGACGACGGCATCGTCCACGCGTTCTATGCGCAGGACGGGCTGGGCGGCGAAAGCACTGAGGGCCAGGCCCACGGCACCGATCAGAACGACCGATGTGAAAAGAGCCTGCCGGGCCGCGCGGCAGACCCCACGGCCGCACGGCCCGCCCCCCGACGGCTGGCCTTCCACTAACTACTCGGTGGCTATGCCTTTGGCGGCGTAGAAGGCCTCGGCGCCGGGATGGAGGGGGATTCCTGCACCGGCTATGCCGCGCAAGGCGGTGTCAAGAGCGATATGCTCCTTGGCGGTGGCGTGCGAACCGGTGATAGTGGCCAGCCCGTCGCCGTAGAAGACCTCAAGCATTTCGCTGACCACGTCGTCCGGCAGGTCCTTGGAGACCAAGAGAACGTTCATGACCGCCGCGGTTTTGGTTTCAGCGTCGGTGCCATAGGCCTCGGCCGGGATGGCTGTTTCGACGTAGTACGGGTTTTCGGTTGTCAGCCGGGCCAAGGCCTCGCCTTCGACCGGCACGAAGACCAGCGATTCGCTGACGCCCAATTCTTTGATGGTGGCGTTGCCGACAGCCGAGGTCACGAAGGCGGCGTCGAGTTGGCCGTTCTTGATCTGGTCGATCGCTTCGCCGTAGTCAACGTAATCGACTTTGGCGTCGTCGTAGGTCAAGCCGTGGGCGTCGAAGATCATCCGGGCGTTGACTTCCACGCCAGAGTTCGCGGCGCCCACGCCGACCCGCTTGCCTTTGACGTCGTCGAACGATTTGATGCCGCTCTTCTCGGTCGTCACGATTTGGCACACGTTAGGCCACAAGCCCATCATCACCCGCAGGTCATCGGCTGGTTCCTTGCCTTCGAAGGCGTCAGTCGCGTTATAAGCCTGGATCGCTCCGTCGGCCATGGCGATAGCGATTTCGCCCTCACCGGCCAGGATCGCCTTGATGTTTTCGGCCGTCGCCCCGGTGGCGGTGACCGAAGTCTTGTAGCCAGCGTCTTCTAGCGCCGTCGCGAAGGCGGTACCGACTGGGTGATACACCCCGCTGGTCGGGCCGGTCAGAACCGTGATGACGGGCTTCGACTTACTCGACGTGGTTTCGTCGACGTCGAACCGGCCGGCCGAGGAACAAGCGGCCAGGAGCGCGGATGTGGTCAGCAGCGACAGGCCAATTGCTAGGCCCCGAGACTTTCGTAACATGCCACTATGGTAAGCAGACTTTTGGCTGACTCTTGACGCTAGCTTTGGGAGCTCCTAGCCCCAGCCGCACCCCCCGCGCGCCTTTCTGATCCCTATTGCTGCCCGCCGACATCCCAGTTTTGGGCTACCACCTGGGCCTTTACGGCGTCCGATGCCGTCGCGTCGCCCCCGCCCGCTCCTCGCCCTAGATTTTACCCCATGGTCGCAAACAGGCAAATGTGACCAAGATCACACCCAATTTAGACCAAGAAAGGGCAAGCATGCCGCGGGGGCAGACCCCCGGGCGCAGTGTGCCACCGGGGCGGG
>JAIRNM010000165.1 GCA_031258055.1 Bifidobacteriaceae bacterium | reverse complement strand
CCCGTTCAGCGGCGGCGTACAACTCCGGCCCGTGCGAGCCGAGCAACGCTTTGTTGGCGGTCACGACCGAAGCGCCAGACTCAAAAGCGGCCAAGATAGCGCTGCGAGCCGGTTCGATCCCGCCCATCAGTTCCACCACCACGTCGGCCCGGCGGGCTAGGGCTATTGGATCGTCCGTCAGCAGGCCGGGGTCGAGGTCCTCCAGCGGCAGCGGTTCCGCCGGATCCTTGACGGCCACACCGACTAACTCCAGCGGCGCGCCAACACGCGACCGCAGGTCCGCGGCGGAAGATTGGAGCAAGCGCACCACCTCACTGCCAACGGTGCCGCACCCAAGTACGGCTATGTTGATAGAAACGGACGAACCGCTGCGAACTGCGGTGCCCTTTTGGTTCACTGCGTACTCCTTCGATTCGGATCGGTTTGGCTCCTGGACGGCCGCCCAACTAAGCGTAGAGGTCGCGGGCCAACAAGTCGTCCATTGACTCACGCCGGACCAGAACGGTCAGCAAGCCATCTTTGACCGAGACGATGGGCGGACGGCGGATGGCGTTGTAGTTGGATGACATCGAATGGCAATAGGCGCCCGTCACCGGGACGGCCAAGAGATCGCCCGCGGCGATGTCGGCTGGTAGGTACTCGTCTTTGACGACGATGTCGCCCGATTCGCAATGCTTCCCGACCACCCGCGCTAACTGCGGCGGCGCCGTCGAATAACGCGAGGCTAGCGTCGCCGAATAGTCAGCCCCGTACAGCGCCGTTCGGATGTTGTCGCTCATGCCGCCGTCCACCGACACATACAACCGGGTGAAGCCGCCATCTAAAGTGACCGGCTTGACCGTGCCAACCGTGTAGAGAGTGATCCCGGCTGGCCCAGCGATCGCCCGGCCTGGTTCGACGGTGACGTGCGGAACCGCGATCCCTTCCGCCCGGCATTCCCGTTCCAAGTATCCGGCCATGCCGTCGGCTATTTCGGCCGGCCCGGCTGGGTCGTGCCCAGTTGTGTAAGGGACACCGAAACCGCCACCCAGCCCGAGTTCCGGCAGCACCAGATCGTGTTCACGCTCAATCTGAGCGGTCAAACGGGCCATCCTCGAAATGGCGTGCCGGAAAGCTTCGGTGTCGAATATTTGCGAGCCGATGTGGGTGTGGATGCCGCGCAGGCGCAAAGCTGGATGCTCCAAGACGCGACGCACTCCAGCCATGGCTGAGCCGTCCGCCACCGACAAGCCAAACTTTTGGTCCTCATGCGAGGTGGCAATGAACTCGTGGGTGTGCGCCTCAATGCCGATCGAACAGCGCAACATCACCGGCGGTTCCCAGCCGCCCGCCGCCGCTAGTCGCGCCACTTGGTCGATCTCCGCCAACGAGTCGATCACTATCAGATCAACCCCCAAGTCCATGGCTTGGGCCAACTCTTCGTCGGACTTATTCGAGCCATGGAAGGTGATGCGCTGGGGCAAGATCCCGCCCCGCAGCACGATCTCCAGTTCACCGCCGGAACATACATCGACGGCCAGACCGTCCTGGGCCAGCCAGCCCGCTATGCCAACTGTGATCAACGACTTCGCGGCGTAGTGGACATGGGCTCCCGCCAAGTGCGCGAAGGCCCGCTCGAATTCGGCCGCGAAAGCCTGGGCCCGCGACCGAAAGTCGGTTTCATCGATCACATAAGCGGGGGTCCCGACCTGCTCTGCGATCTGGGCTACCGTGAGGCCGCCAACTTGGAGGACACCCTTAGCGGCGGCATCGCCCACCTGGTCCGGCTTAAACGCTGTGGCGGGCCAAATCGGCGTCAATAACGCGTTGACGTCTTCCGGTACCTCCAGCCAAGCCGGGGCCTGGCCCTGGGCGTGAAGCGAACCGGCCTCGTGCGAAGACATGGTCACATCCTTTCCGGCGCGCTGACGCCGAGTAGCGCTAGTCCGTTGGCGAGGACTTGGCCGACTGCATCGTTCAGCCAAAGGCGGGTGCGGTGAACGTCGCTGACCGCTTCGTCCGCGTAAGGAATCACCCGGCGCTGGTCGTACCACTTGTGGTAGGCCGCCGCCAACACCTCCAAGTAGCGGGCGATGCGATGCGGTTCACGCAGGTCAGCGGCCTGTTTGGCGATTTCCGGGAACTCCGCTAGAACGCCTATCAGGACCGCTTCTGATTCGTGGTCCAAGGTCTTCGGCGCGAACCCGTCCTCGCGCCTGACCCCCGCTTGAGCGGCGTTACGGTCAACCGAGCGGGTGCGGGCGTGAGCGTACTGGACGTAGTAGACCGGGTTGTCGTTCGACCGCGAAGCCCACAGATCCAGGTCGATCTCCAACGAAGAGTCGATCGAAGAGCGGACCAACGCGTAGCGGGCGGCGCCCACGCCGACTGCCTCCGTCAGGTCCTCCAAAGTCACGACCGTGCCAGACCGCTTCGACAGCTTGACCGGTTCGTGGTCCTTGACCAGGAACACCATTTGTCCGATCAGCACTTCCACCCGGTCGGGGTCATCGCCCAAAGCCTGGGCGGCCGCTTTCAACCGGGCAATGTAGCCATGGTGGTCCGCCCCCAGCAAGTAGATGGCCCGGTCGGCGCCGCGCGCCCGCTTGTTCTTGAAGTAGGCGATGTCGCCAGCGATATAGGCCGCCTCACCGTCCGATTTGATCACCACGCGGTCCTTGTCGTCGCCGTAGGCGCTCGAACGCAGCCACCAAGCGCCGTCCTCTTCGTACAATTCACCCCGCTTTTTCAGTTGCCCGATGACGTCCGCTACTTCGCCTTGGTCGTAGAGCGAGCGCTCGTGGAAGTAAACATCGAAATCGACTCCGAAGTCATGGAGGGAGCGCTTGATCTCCTCGAACATCATCTCCACGCCTTCGGCCCGGAAACGCTCTAGCTGCTCTGGCTCTGTCAGTTGGACGATGCGCTCATCTTGGGCTGTTATCACCTGGGCGAGGTCTTTGATGTATTGGCCGCCATAACCGTCTTCCGGGACTGGGCGCCCGTGGGCCGCCGCCATCAACGAGCGGGCGAACCGATTGATTTGGGAGCCGTGGTCGTTGAAGTAGTACTCCCGGATGACGCTGGCCCCTTGGGCTTCAAAGCTCCTCGCCATTGAATCGCCGACCGCCGCCCAGCGGGCGCCCGCCAAATGCAACGGCCCAGTCGGGTTGGCGGAAACGAACTCGAGGTTTATGGTCTGGCCTTGTAGACCGTTGCCGCGGCCATACGACTCGCCTGCTTGAACGATTTCTTTGGCCAGCGCGCCGGCGGCGGCCTTGTCCAAGGTGAGGTTCACGAAACCGGGACCGGCGACTTCAGCGGCGGCGACGGCATCGTCCGCCAAAACATAGTGGGCGATTGTCTCCGCCAACTGGCGCGGCGGCAAACCGGCTTTCTTAGCTAGCTGGAGGGCCACATTGGTGGACCAGTCGCCGTGTTCGCGCTGACGGGGGCGCTCGACTTGGACCGCCGCTGGGATGTCGGCGGGGTCAAGAGCGACCGCTGATTCGGCTACCGCCCGCTTTAAGGCCGCGCTCAGAGCCTGGGAGAGTTCTGCTGGAGTCACCGGGTAATGGTACTAACAACCAGCCGAGCCCCGGTTGGCCGCCAGGCAGTCGACCCCGGACAAGCCCACCCGGACCGGCCGATCCGGGTCGGCAGCCTGGGTCTGGGGCCGCCGACTCGGGCCGTCCAGTCCGAATAGCGGCCCGCGCGATGTGTTTGGATTAAGACTGTGGTGAGCCAGGACCCGCCGGAACGCCGACTAGGACTGATCGACCAGGTCGCCGCCGACATGCGCGAGCAGGTCGTGTCCGGAGCCTGGCCGGTCGGGTCACGCATCCCCACCGAACCGGAACTGGCGGCGGCAGCGGGAGCCGGGCGCAACACCGTGCGCGAGGCTGTCCAATCGCTGGTCCACGCGGGCCTGCTAGAACGCCGCCAAGGCTCAGGGACCTATGTGGTGTCCAAGTCGGAGCTTCCCACGGTGATGGAACGGCAATTCGCGGGCGCCTCACAACGTGATGTGCTGGAAGTGCGCCAGGCTCTGGAGGTCGTCGCCGCATCGCTCGCGGCCCGTCGGCGCACGCCGGAGCAAGTCGAACGTCTCCGGTCGCTTTTGGCGGCGCGATCATTGGCGGTTTCCCGCGGCGACCTCGACGAGATGGTCTCGACCGATCTGATGTTGCATCGCTTCGTCGCCCAAATCGCCGGTAACCCGGTGCTGGAAGAGCTTTACAGCACCGTGCTGGGCGCCGTGGCCGAAAACGTCCGCTACAACTTCGGCCAACTCGGGCCGCACCTCGATTCGCACGTCGAGCTGGTCAACGCCATCGCCTCTGGCGACTCCGCCCGCGCCGCGAGCGAGATTGAACATTACCTCAGTGAGATGGCTGGTTCACTGCCGCCACAAGCCCACCGGGCAGCCGAATGACCGGCCCAGGCTGATACAGTAGGTGCCCGACCCATCGGAACCCGTTCGACAACGGGTTCCGTCTGCCCTCGTAGCTCAGGGGATAGAGCGTCCGCCTCCGGAGCGGAAGGCCGCAGGTTCGATTCCTGTCGAGGGCACTGCTGTCGAGAGCACCGCCATTAGCCCAGGTCAAAGGCTTGTAATCTGCGGAACGCCTCGGACCACCGGCGGCCGCATATGCAAAAGTGAGCCACCGGAAGCCATGCCATTCGCAGAGTTGGCTGGGGCGCTGGTCGCGGCGATGCGCCAGGCGGGGTACGCCGAGTCCACGATCCGTTCGGGCCGGATGTCTCCAGTCGCCTAGTCATCATGGAAGGCACGTAGGTATTCCCGCATGTAGGGAATGGCGTAATCGAGGTAGCCGCGCCTGGGTGTGACGACCAAGTCGGCCGTGAGCAGGCGGTTGCGGTAAGTGGCGAGATATTGGGGTGATACGCCTAGGCGTTCGGCCAGCCGCCTGGTCGAGCTCGGTCCGCCGTCTTGGGCCATCGGCGTCTCCAAGCATTAGCTCCTCAGTTCTTCTTGATTGTTTCCTATTCTGATGATGGCGGGTCGGGCTTTGACGATGGTGTGAGGCACGCGATCACTCTTCGCGGACATATTGACATGATGCAAGACGCAAACCCGTCTGCCCGAGTTCGGCCCGTCGTGTATGGTAGAATCTGCCATATGCGGAAGACGACCGTTTATCTGGACGACCAACTCGCCGAAGGGCTTGAACGCGCCGCGCGCCTGACCGGGACGGCCCAGGCTGAGATCATGCGCCGCGGCGCCCGCAAGGAGGTCGAGTCGGCCTTGGCCGCCCGGCCTAAGATGACGGCACTACCCGCCAAGCTGGGCGGCGATTGGACCCAAGAGCGGATCGATGCCGCGATGGCGGGGTTCGGGGAGTGAAGATACTGGTGGACACCGGCGGCGTCCTGAACGCCCTCGACTCCGACTCCCCTGAACACCAAGCCTTCTACGACGTCCTGACGCGAGCGCGGGTGGCATGGATAACCCCGATCACGGTGGCCGAGGTCCACTACCTCCTGACCAGCCGTCGCAACTATCGAACCGCTGACGCCTTCCTCCAAGACGTCGCATCCGGCTTTTACGAGTTGGTCAACCCGACCGCCAATGACTACGAGGCGGCCCGCGACTTGATCGCTAAGTACTCCGGGCGGATCGAGCGCAAGAAGGCCAAGGCCGGCTCCATCGACTTGGCCCGCGCCATCAACGCCGTCGCGGCCGCCAAGGTGGACACCAACCGCATTCTCACGACCGATGCCGACTACCGCATCATCCGGCCTCTGTCGCGCCACCCCGCTTTCACCATCCTTCCCGCCGACCAAGCACGACAGGGTTGAGGCAGCACACCCCCTACGCCTTCGGCCAGCGGTCAAACCCACCACCGACGCCGATAACCAAAGGGGGCCCGACGTGGCGCAGCGGTTTGGATAGACTTAGCGGATGACCAGCGGAGCCGCTTTGGGCGCGGCGGACGAGAGGCGGGCGCGCTACGCAGTAGCCGCGATCTCCGAGTTCGCCCGGCACGCCGGCATTCCGCCTAAGCAGGCCCACCGTTACCTGGCAGACCACGGGGCCATCCAATTCCTCGACGAGCACTATGAGGCGGAACACCTGCTGTCGTTTGAGGACGTGGTCGCGGATCTGGCGGCGGTGGCCGCCCAATCCGGGGGAGGCATCCGTTGATCCTGCACCACGGGTCAAATCAAGCGGTGCCGATGATCGACCTGTCCAAGTGCCGCCCGTTCAAGGATTTCGGCAAGGGCTTCTATCTGACTGAAAGCCTGGATCACGCGCGCCGGATGGCGGCACGCACGGCGCGCATCTACGGCGGGGAGCCCTGCGTCAGCCGGTTCGAGTTCGATGAGGCCGCGACGGGCGAGATGTCGGCGCTGGTTTTCCCAGGGCCAACCCGCGAGTGGGCGCATTCGTCCAACTCGAGATCTGATCCGGCCGCAGCGCCAACACGGTCATGGTCGGTGGCAACAGTCGCGATGCCCATCGCACCGTTCAAGCAGTTGCCGACGGGTCGATCAACGGGAGTCGCTAGCCCTTAGGGGGTTTCGTGGCGGCCTTCGTAGCCCAGGCCGTAGGGGCCGCCGGACGTTGGCCCCTCGCCGGGCGCGCCGCGCGGCGGGACAGGCGGATAATCTTGCTGGTCGTAGGCCGGTGGCAGGCTCGGCGCTTGACCAACCTCATGGGCCGGGTTGAACGGCAAGCCGGAACCGGTGCCCGCCTGGGTGGCGTCAGAAGTGGCGGCGTTAGCCGCCCCCTGGGCGCGGCGCAGAGCCTCAGCCGGGTCCTCCAGGGCAATGTCGCGCAGGGCAGTATCAGCCAGCGCCCGCCCACCGGAGCGTCGCGCCGAACCGCCTTTGCCGCCGCCATCTCCCCCGGCCCGGTCGCCACCACCAGCGCCACCAGCACCACCACCGCCACCAGCGCCACCACCGCCGAAACCGAAGGCCCGACCCATGCCAGCCAGCGCGTCGGTGAACTCAGCCGGGATGATCCAAAGCTTCGAGCTTTCGCCTTGGGCAAGCTGCGGCAGCATCTGGAGGTATTGGTAGGCCAGCAGTTTCGGGTCGGCATCGCCCTCATGGATGGCGTCGAAGACCTGCAAGATAGCGCGCGAATCGCCCTGCGCTTTCAAGATCGAAGCTTGCGCCTGATATTAGAACTGTATCTATCCGTTTTATCTGTGTTCTTATTGACTCAAAAGAGTACTTAGAACACGGATGAGACGGATAAAACGGATTTTCACTGAATATTTCTTTTTTGTAGA
>JAIRNM010000157.1 GCA_031258055.1 Bifidobacteriaceae bacterium | reverse complement strand
CCTTCGCCCGCCTCCCCCCAGGCCTGTGCGCGCGCAAGCCAAATGTCCAGATAGGAGCACTAAAATCAAGAAGAATCGACTGACTGCCGCGCTCGGCGGCGCTCTGGCTGCCACATTGACTGCCGCCATCGCGGCCGGTTGCTCGCCCGAGCGGCCGGATGGTGGTGGCACGGACAAAGCGTCAATGCACGCCGGGCAGGCCGAGCGGCCGGGAGGAGACTCAAGCTTTCCGCCGTTCACCTGGACTAAGGACAGCGAGTGCGCGATCTGCCACAGCGGCCAAAGCGGATCGCTCACCGACCCCAAGCAGCCGCAAGCGATTGCCCACGCCAGTGACAACTGCGTGAGTTGCCACACCGATGTGGGCGGCCTCGCCTCGGCCCACGCGGGCCTGAGCTATGACTCCAAGCCGACCGGGAAGGCCGCTTTGCTTACCGCCAGCCAGGATGCATGTATCACCTGCCACGGCGAACTGCAAACGGTCGCCGTCCGCACCACGGACAGCACCGCCCTGAAGGACTCCAATGGCAAAGTGGTCAACCCCCACCAAAGGCCTGACGGCAACAAGCACAGCGAGAACCCGGCGCTCTGCACGGACTGCCACAAGGTGCATTCCGAAGACCTCGCCCGCGATGCCATGAAGTACTGCGCCTCCTGCCACCACCGCGGCGTGTTCGAGTGCGGCACCTGCCACGCGGTCGAGGAGTAGTCGCTCCGACTTATGAGTGCTCGAAGTCGTCGACCCGGTCGATCAGCTCCTGCTGCTTATGCACTCCGAGCTTGGCGTAGATGTTCTGGATGTGGGTGCGTGCCGTGCCCTGGGCAATCTGCAAGTCGCGGGCCACTATTTGCAGCGTCCTGCCGCGCGCGAGGAATGCCAACACCTCCTGCTCCCTAGCGGTGAGCGCGAAGGCGGCGGCGATCTTGGCGCAACGGTCCGCGACCAGTTCATCAAGAGTCGGCGTGCCGGCTGCGGAGGAGGCGGCGGCACCGGCCCCAGGACCGGCTGCGGGACTGGCAGCGACATCGGCTGCGCGACAAGCGACGGCATCGGAGGCGGCATGGGCCGCAGCGCCGGTTGCGGGTGTAGCGGTCGGACTGGAGACGGCATCGGCACCGGCACCGGCTTCGAGATTCGTTGGGCCGGACCTGGCGCCAACTTTGGCCGGCTCACCGCGCCCCGACCAGACCCCGGCCAGCCGCAGCAGCGCGCTCTCCGGGATGACCAGGAAAAGCACCACCACCAGCACCGTGATGGAGAGCAGCGCGAATCCCAGGAACTGCGAGCCGCTCGGGGCTAGGCGATCATACAGGGGCGGCCCAACCAGATAGGCCAAGCCCATGCCAGTGAATGTGAAGGCCGTGCCCAGGCCGAACACCCTCAGGGGCTTGCCCGTCCGCCGGGCGATCTGGGCGAACAGTATCCAACTCAAAATGTCAAACAGCTCATAGCCCAAGTTGATGAGCAGCAGACAGACGGCCCCGTGCTGCGAAAAGAACGCCGCCGCCACCGTCAGGCCGGTGACCATGACAGGCAGAGACAACCGATAGGCGATCACTGCGTTGAACCGGCCCTGGCTGGCCAGAAACAGTGCCAGGAACACCGCCCCAACCACGATCATGCCCGTCAGAGTGCCGCTGCCGAGGAACTCGAAGGGGTCCGGCGCCGCTAGAGGCACCGTGTCGTAGAGGCGGCAGATAAGCGAGAACACCAAAATGGAAACCATCAGCTTGGCCGTATCGCGGCCATAACGCCTGCCCAGCGCTGGGGCGGGTTCCTCCGTCGGCCAGGCGGCCTGGTCCGCGCCGATTCGAGAGCGGCCGTCAGCCAACACCAGCGCCAACGAGACAAGCGGGAACAGCACGATCGCGAGGGTCGTTGCCGTGTCTGAGACCAACACCAGCACCAGCGCCGTGACAATGGCGGCGGCTGGGGCGCAGATCGCGGAGAAGCCCACCGGCCAGGCGGCGAAACGCCCTCCCCACAGCACTTGCAAGCCACCGGCGGCGGCGCCAGAGGCAAAATAGGCCACAAGGTAGAGATCACGGTTCCCCACCAAAGCGCTCAAAGCGAAGACCGGCGCCATGACGGCGACCAGGGCGGCGGTCACGCGGAAAGCCACCAGCCGGACGCGTTCCGGGCTATTGCCCGCCTTGGACGCGAACACCGCTATCAGCGACGATGCCGCCCCGTCAATCAGCCAAATGCCCTCCAGCGGTCCCAGGTGCCCGGTCATCAGCGAACCCAGGCACAGGACAATCCAGGCGCGGCAAAGGCCGAAGCCCAAAATGGTGGTCAGATAGTCAAAACCGTGCGCGTCGCTGGCGCGGGCGCCCTGCGCCCATACCGGATACTTCATGTGAACAGTTCAGCTAAAACCCGCCGCCAAGGCCCGTCCCCAGCCGCCCGGACCATGCTAGACACAAGGACACGGCACCGCAACCCCCCGCCACGCTGGGTGAACCGCTGCCCGATGCCCTGCTTCGGTGCGGTGTCCGCTACAACGAATTGGTGCTGGTCCCTAGCCGTTGGCGCGAACTGATGGCCTAGGTGAAAAGGTGGGCCGGAGAAGACGACGCAGCGCGGTTGGCCGCAGCCAACAACACGATCTGGAAGTAGCCGCTGTCGGTCGAGCAGATACTCTGGGACAGACGGAAAGGAGGGGCGTGATGCGCCGGTATATGCACAACCTTGAGCGGTTGGGCTGGGTCGTTGCGACCGAGCGGCAAGCTTTGGGCTGGTCACAAGCCGAATTGGCCGATCGGGCACAAACGGCCCAAACGGTAATAGAAGGGATCGAACAGGGCAAAGTCGCAGCCAACATCAGTACCGTCGAACGTGTATTGGATACTTTGGACGTCACCGCGCTTGTCTTACCGGCAGAATTGGTAACGGCCCAGCCGTGAAAGCTTTGCACGCCTGGCTCGAAGGCGCCTACGTCGGCATATTTGTCGAACACCCAGATGGACTCGTCCAATTCAACTACGCCGACGACGCGCCCGCGCCACCGGTCTCCTTGTCGCTGCCGCGTGGTGGCCGCTGGGCCGAAAGAACCCCAAAACGGTTCCTCGACAACCTCCTGCCCGACACTAACCGTGCCCGCCGTCGTATGGCGACAGCGGTCGGGGCCGCTTCTGCCTCCATATTCGATCTACTAGCAAAGGTCGGCGGCGATATAGCCGGTGGGTTGGTGTTATCCCCCTCGGACGCTCCACCCGCGCCGGCCAAATCAGGCGACCTACAAAAGCTCGATATCGACGACATCGCTTTTCGGATTCATGAGCTTCGAAATGACCCCGACTCTTGGTGGGACCGGCAGATAGAACAGTTTCGTTTCTCCCTGGCTGGAACCCAACCGAAGTTCGCATTGGCCCGAGTCGAGAATGCGTGGTTCGCCCCGAACAAAGCCGTCCCGTCCACGCACATCATCAAACCCGCGTCAACCCACGCCTTCAACTCTGACCTCGTAGAAACAGCAACAGCCCGCTTAGCGCGCCTGGCCGGGCTACCCGCCATGCGCTCAGGACTATTACAAGCACTGGACCAACGCGCCTTTGCGATCGAGAGATTCGATCGGGACGTGACCACAACTCCCGCCAAGCGATTGCACACTGAGGATCTGGCCCAAGCCATGGGATTGATGCCAGACCAGAAGTATGGCCCCACCGCCAAGCAAGTCATCAATCTTCTGTTGGCGGCCGACGCGACCGAGCAGACCGCTTATCAGTTCATTGAGCAACTGGCGTTCAACGTGGCGGTCGGAAACGCTGACGCGCATGTGAAAAACTACAGCGTCTTCCTCCGGCCAGCCAGCATATCGATGACGCCGATCTATGACGCCTTGTCCACCAGCTTCTGGGAGTATATGGACAACAGACTGGCCATGAAAATTAGCGGCGCCGACCGCGCCGCCGCTATAACGCCGTCGCATTGGGCAAAACAGGCCCGCCAGTCGGGTCTCGACCCAGACCGTGTGGTCGACATCGCCGAACGGGTTTCTAGACAGGTGTTAGACCAAGCAGATGAGGCATTCGCCGAGCTGCCTGACAGCATACGAACGCGGCTGGCGCAAACAGTGGCACGCGCGAACCGGGGCATGGCGAGACAAACTCAGCCGACCCAACCGCCGATAACTAGCTTTCCGTCGATAGAAGTATCGCCAACGGAAAGCTATGAAGACCCGAGCCCCTAGAGAGCGCTGACCACCTGTCATCGCGCGAAGCGGAGCCAATTCCGGTCATCCCGCGCGGAACAACCCGCCGCTCGT
>JAIRNM010000123.1 GCA_031258055.1 Bifidobacteriaceae bacterium | reverse complement strand
GGGCGCACTCTAGGCGCTTGGTTGTTGGGCGGTACGTCGCCGCACGGCGATAGATCCAAGGATGAAGCCCGGTCGCCTCACTGGAGAGGCTCGGGAAACAACTGTGGGCGCGATCAGCGATGTGGCTGGTTCCTGGAAACCCAGTTCGCCCACCTAGCCAAGAAAGGGAATCAGAAATGACTATGGAAGACACCTCAAATTCGACCGGGAGCAGGGCAATCTCGCGGCGTGCGTTTGTAAGTGGTGCGGCGTTGACGTCTGTCGCAGCGGGGGCGGCAATTGTTGCCGCCGGATGTTCTCCGAAGACTGAGGAGGAGTCCAGCGGGACCGCATCGCCAGGGGCAACCACGGGAGGGACTAAGTACACCAAGTATCCGAATCCTGATGAAATCGGCGTTATCCACGACACATCCAAAGAAGAGACCTTTGACGTGGTCGTGATCGGGACGGGAGTGACTGGTTTGAACTGCAGCATGCTCGTGGCGGAGCAAGCGCCGGACGCGAAGGTGCTGCTGATTGACAAGATGGGCGGTCCCGGCGGCAACACCAATTTCGCCGAGATCAACACGCCTGGCGCGTTGATTACCTGGCAAGAGGCGCTCGCGGCCGCGATGGAGCGGTCGGACAGCCAAATGGATATGACTGATCCCTACCTCTACGCCCATTACCGCTTTGAGAAGAACCACGCAAGCGCCTGGTACTTCGACAAGCACGGCGTTGAGCGGGCTGAAGACAACTTCTTCTATAAGGGCCACACCGGGGCGTTGGCGGTTGAGAACTTGGTCGGTCAAATTGAATCGGACGCGGCCTATGCCAACTTGGAGTTGCGCCTGAGCACGCAGGCCATCGCCTTGCTGACAAGCGACGAGCACACCGTCACCGGGGTCCAAATCAAGGACGTCAACGCGGGCGAATATACCAACGTCAAAGCGAAGGCCGTCATGATAGCGACGGGCGGCATGGGCACCAACACGGAATTGCTCTCCTTCTACACCGGACAAGATGTGAGGCAAAAATGCACCGAGTACGGACAGGGGCAGGATGGCGACGGCCACCTGCTGGTGGAGGACACCGCCCATGGCATGGCCAAGGACGTCGATCCCACCCCGATGTGGGTCGTGGTGAAGGATATGTCTCTTGAGTCCCCTCTGAGCTGTTGCTTCGCTATGCAGAAGTCTGGGCTGTTCGTGAATCAAACTGGCACTAGGTTCCACGATGAAAGCTACCCCGGGGCGACCTTCGCCAGTGTCGATCACAGCTTCATGCAGCAGGGAAAGGTGTTCTCCATTGTTGGCTCCGGTCTGATTGATCGCTTCCAGGCGCAAGGGTCGGACGCTGGAAACTTCTACTTCTACCAGGTCCCGACTGATTTGACGGAGGAGTTGAAGATGGCGGCGGACAATCCTAACATCTACACCGCGGACACGCTTGAGGAATTGGCGGGGCTGATTGATGTGCCAGTCGATGCGTTCATAGAGGGAATCAACACCTATGACGCGGACGCTAAAGCTGGTACAGGGGACTCGGTCCTGGGCAAGGAAGCGCAGTATATGGTCCCGATCGGCGATGGGCCCTACTACGGCTGCGACCTGTCTCCCATATTGATGCAGACCAACAACGGCATCCGGATCAATATCGATTGCCAAGTGGTCGACCCGTACTACGTCCCAATCAAGGGCCTGTACGCCGGCGGGATATGCGTCAGCGGCATCGACACCTGCATGTATGGCGGGGGCACGAGCCAGGGTCTGGGCCTGTGGAGCGGGTGCAAGGCAGCGCTTGGGATAGTGACCAACGAACTCGGTGGGACTGTGGCTGATGACTGGTACGGGCCAAGCGAATTCACCGGCCCGTGGCCGGACGTGGAGAACATGGAACTGACGAAACCGCTTCCCGGGACGGTGTAGTAGCGACCGGCAGTCGCTCAAGTCGGTGTGGCCGTCCGTGACCTGCGGGCGGCCATCTTCCTGTGGTGCCAACACCTGTGGGGTGGCCGATGCCGTCGCTGCTGGGAACAGGCCGCCCTGGCGGCCGCCGCCTATCGGGACCGCCACCAGATCAACGGGACCTCAATTCTCGGTCGGCGCGCAGCGAAGCGGTCACCTTTGTCTGCGCCTGCGGGCCATCCAAAATCATTTCTGCTAAATGGGTGCTAGTATCCGTTTTATGAAAACAAGTCGGCCGGAGATCGCGCCATATTTGCGCTCGGATGCGCTGGGGCGAATCCTGGCGGCGATCCTGCTGGCTGGTTCGCCCGACCAGCCGCTCTCGGTGGTCGCGGAGGCGTCGAACACACCGCTGAGCACGGTGCAACGGGAGGTGGACAGGCTGGTCGGTGCCGGGGTGGTGACTGCTCGCAAGCTTGGCCCGGCCAGGCTGGTGTCCGCCAACGAACGCTACCCGCTGCTAGGCCCGCTGCGGCAGATCATCGCTGCCACCTACGGCCCCGCGCGTGCGGTCGCAGATGCCTTCGAGGGTTTGGCGGGTTTGGAGCGCTTGGTCTTGTTCGGGTCTTGGGCCGCCCGGATGGCGGGCGTGCCCGGCCCCTTCCCGGCTGATGTGGACGTCTTGGTGGTCGGCAGCGCCACGCAACTCGACGCCATCGGGCGCGCCATCGATGCGGGTGAGCGGATCGGGCGAGAGGTCAACGCCAGCGTTGTCAGCCCGCAGCGTTGGGCAGCCGCCAGCGACGGATTCGTGGCGGACGTCAAATCGAAGCCGTTCATCGAACTGGAGGTCGGCGCCCCGTGACAGCGACACCACCGGCGGGGCGACCAGCCCAGCCAGCCGGACCCTGGGCGAAGGGAAAGCTGGTGGTTGAACGCCTGATCGAGGAGGGTCGACTTGATGTGGTGGTTCCAGACGAGGCGGTGGTGCAACGCCAGATATCATATGCCAGCCAGCATCTGGGTGCGGCCCGTGAGCAGGTGGAACGGTTTCCGCTGCCCGCGTTCACCAACGCATATGACGCGGCCCGGTTGACGATGTCCGCTGCTCTGGAGCGTCAAGGGCTGCGCGCTCGCTCGGCGGGAGCCCATCTGACGGTCGAGGAGGCGACCGCCGCGCAAATAGGCACCGCGGTGGG
>JAIRNM010000142.1 GCA_031258055.1 Bifidobacteriaceae bacterium | reverse complement strand
CGAAGTCCAGGCCGTAGCCGACCACGAATTCGTTGGGGATGTCGAAGCCGACATAGCGGACCGGAACTTCGACTTTGGCCGCGTCCGGTTTGCGGAGCAGCGCCGCGATCTCGACCGAGCCCGCCCCGCGCGACCGCAAATTCGCTAACAACCAGGATAGGGTCAATCCCGAATCGACTATGTCCTCCACGATCAGTACGTCGCGGCCGTGGATGTCGGTGTCGAGGTCTTTGAGGATTCTGACCACGCCGGATGACTTGGTGCCAGACCCGTAAGAAGACACCGCCATCCAATCCATCGTCACTTTGGAATGCAATTTGCGCGAAAGATCGCTCAGCACCATGACCGCGCCTTTCAGCACTCCGACTAAGAGCAGGTCGCGGCCTTCGTAGTCTTGGTCTATCTGGGCGGCCAGTTCTGCTAGCCGCTGATCTATCTGTTCGGTGGTCAACAAGACTTTCTCAAGGTCAACTCCCACGTCCGCTGCGTCCATCTGGCTCTCCTCTTGGGGCAATTGCGCGAAACTCAAGCTTGCCACATTTGCGCCGCGCCACGATCCCGCCCGCTAGGTGGACTGGCCCTTGGCCGTGCCAATGGGCCACCAGCCGGTCCAGGGCTTCGATTTGCGGTGAGTTCAGCGAGCCCGCCCGCGCCCCCGCCTGGAGCGCCGCCCGGTGTAAAGCCCTAGTCCGCATGGCCGGGTCGGCCGCCGCCAGCAGGTCCGCCCGCAACTGCAATACGATGCCCGATGCCGTCGGGCCCACCGCCTCCACAGCCCGCGCTACAAGCTCCTCGGCCCGGGCGTCCAGAAACTCGCGGTCCCACCTGAGCTTGGCGGCGCTTCGGGCCAGCGCCCGGTCGAAATCCGGGCCCAGCACTTGCTTGGCCAGCGGCATCAACTCGGCCCTGACGCGGCTCCGGGTCGACGGATAAGGACCGTCCGGCCGGTTGGTTGGGTCCTGCCAGGCCTGAAGTGCCTGGGCCTGGGCGATCTGTTCGGTTTGGGCGCGGGTCAACTCCAAGAAGGGCCGGACAAATCGGCCCCGACGGGCCGCCATACCGGTCAACGCCTCCACTCCTGAGCCCCGAGCCAGGGCTAATAGGACCGTCTCCGCCTGGTCGTCCAGGGTGTGGCCGAGGAGCACCATTTCAGCGCCCCGGCTGGCGGCAACCGCTTCTAGGGCCGCGTAGCGGGCCCGACGTGCGGCCGCTTCGATTCCTTCGCCAGCGCTCCGGTCCACTTCGACTCTCACCACCTCGACTGGGGCCAGGCCTAGTCCACGGCATTGAGCGGCGGCGGTCGCCGCCACCGCCGCCGAGTCTTCGAGCAAGCCATGATCGACAACCACCGCCCCGGCCCGCCAGCCTCGCCGGGGCGCTTCGAAGGCTGTGACAGCCGCCAAGGCGAGCGAATCAGCGCCGCCCGAACAGGCCACCAGGACAAGCGGACTGGGTGACTGGACGGCATCGGCCAAAGGCGGGTCAAGCCACCGGCGCACGGCCAGGCGGCCAGCAGCGACCGCTGGGTCAAGCCGACTCACGATCAGCCGCTGATCCGCGCGATCCAAGCGGCCGGATCGTCCATTTCGGCGGCTGTCGGCAAGGTCGCAGGCGAGCTGAAGACGGCGTTGAAACCCTCATGCCCGAGCGCCGCCAGACCGGCCCGGACAAAGACGGCGCCTTGAACGTATTGGGCGGTTTTCGCCTCAATTCCGGCCGCCCGGCGAACCGCCCGTTCCAGGCGGCCGCGCGCCAACCGGCGTGCCTCAAAGCGCGGGCGCAGGTGCTCAAGGGTTCGCACCACCTTGGGCCCAACCGCGTCCATGATGATGTCGGCGTGACCCTCCAGCAGTGACATTGCCGCCGTGATCTGCGCTAGGAGGCTTGACTGGACGGGCGAAAGCAACGGCGACCAGGTGTTCGGCATGGCTTCGTCCGCGAACAGGTCAGGCAGGCGCTTGAACGCGCGCAGGAATTCGCTTGGACTCCCCGGTTCGTTGTCCGCTCCGATCAAGGCCTCGAAGCGTTCTCGCAGCCAATCCGCCAGCCAAGGCGCGGCCGCGAACTGAACGGCATGCGTGACTTCGTGCAGCGCCACCCAAAGGTGGAAATCGCGCGGGTCGGCTTCGATCTCACGCTCAAAGCGCAGGATATTCGGTGCCGCTAAGACGATCCGGCCCGCTGTCACCGCAGAGAAACTGTTTGACCGCGCCGCCGACCTGGTCCCGAAACCGCCTGACCGCCCTGCTGGCAGTGGCGACGTAACGTCCGACCGCAAGCTATCTGTCGTTTCGTCGCGGGTCAGCGCCTCGTTGACCGCAAGCGGCAAGGACTGCCGGTAAAACGGGTCATAGTGTCCCAGCACGCGGTAGGCCATGACGCCGGTCAACGCGCCCAACTGGGCGCTGGCCGTTTGCCGGGCGGGCCAAGATAGTCCTTCATCCTTCCAGGCCGTCTTGGCCAGTTCTTCGACCGTGTTGATGAGGGAACGGATCAGTCCTCGCCGGTCAACAATCAGAGTCTCGCTTTGGGCGGCTCGGGCGGCGGCCTGATCCAAGCCAGTGATTTCCGCCACGTAGCCAAAAGCTTTCGCGACTTGACCGTGCAGGTCCGCGACCAGATGAATCCCCTCAGCGCTGGTGATCACCGGGCCCGGCCGCGCGGCCAAGGCCCCTATCCGGGTGGCCAATCCCACGTTGATTCCCGCGCTCACACAGTCAACTCTAGATGCCCTAGCTTCACCGCCTCGACTAGCCACAGATCCCCCACCCACCGCCATAGCTGCCGCCCCCAGCAATATGCCTAACCATCCTCGTCTTCCCGCTGCTAGGCCCAGACTCCGTCCCCGCGCGGAGCGCTGCGCGGGCCCTGTCATCCCGCCCGGGGCGAAGACGCGTGTAGTCGATTGCGGTGCCGGTTCCGGCACGTTTAGCGTCCTTGGACAGCAGTTCCACCAAGTAACTGGCGAGCCAGAGTTCTCTGGCCAGTCCGGACCGCCGGATCACCGCGTCCGGGAATCCCCCCGCTGTGGCCATAGCCAGGTAGTCGAACACGTCGAGTCGCCTGGCTGCGCCAGGCAGTTCAGCCGGGTCTGCCTTAACGGCCCTATCAACGAACAGCGCCCCCGACACGCCCAGAATCTCGCGCTGCGTCAGGGGGTACATGTTGAGACGCGTAACGCGGCCGGTAGCCGGCCAGGTCTCCGTTTCCGTCTCAATGCTCACACTGCCCGTCAGTATGAACCGTCCTGGCCTCGGATTCTCATCCACTGCACGCTTCACCGCGGCCAAGACGGTCGGTACGTCCTGCCACTCGTCCAAGAGCGCGGGCTCAGCCAGGCGCGCGAGCGCCGCATCCGGACTGGCCAAGAAAGCGGCCGCGTCTTCTGCCTTGTTCAGGCTGACCCTGTCCGCCGCTAGGCGGCGGGCGGACGTAGCCTTGCCGCAAGCCCGCGGGCCCACCAGGCTGATCGCCGGGAGACCTTCCAAAGCGGCTGTCAGCAATGGGTCTACCAGCCGCGCCA
>JAIRNM010000028.1 GCA_031258055.1 Bifidobacteriaceae bacterium | reverse complement strand
CGACCGCCTGGGCGTCCAGCCAATCGACCACCACCTGGTCCGGGTTGGAGCGCAACGGCTCCGAGACCACGTTCGTGTCTAGCACTATCACGAGAAGTCGATCGGCTCGCTAGCGGCCTTGCTCCGGGCGACATCCAGGTCTATGCCGCCCACTTCTTGACCGATCTGGCGCAGGCGGGAGCCCAGGCGCGTCCTGTCGGGAGGACGGATCTGCTGCTCGAGAATCGCTCTGACCTCGGCCTCCATGCTGCGGTTCGCCGATCTCGCGCGTTCCTTCAGCGCCCGGTGGGTCTCTGCCGGCAAATTGCGGATAGTCAAAGTCGCCACGATTCCTCCCTTTCAGGTGATGACAGCAGTATAGCCGGATTGCTGTCACAGTCCGTGCGCCGCCTGGCTGGGGTCGCATTGCCTGAGTTCTGCTCTGGCTAGAGGCCTGGACGGCGATCTGTCCGTCGGGGGCGGGGCGGTTGTACGGCATCGGGTAATGTATGGCGGGCGAACGCGCACAGCCTGAAGTCTTGGCTGTGCCGGACGCGAGGAGGTGTCGCCTAGTGGCCTATGGCGCACGCTTGGAAAGCGTGTTGGGTGCAAGCCCTCGGGGGTTCGAATCCCCCCACCTCCGCCCACCTGCGCCGAGGCGGAACGCTTGGTGCCTGGCACCAAGCGTTCCGCTAATGGGGACCGCGGATCGGGGCGCAGTGCCCAAAATGGGACAGCGCTATCCCATCATCTGCCGAGCGATAACAATGGACCTTTGTCCCGGCTCCTAGCCCAGGTTTCCACAGGCTTATCAACAGGTTAAAGGTCGCAGCAGAAGTCGGTTGTGGAAAACCCCGTGTGGCTTGTGAACATCCACCAGTCAGTCCTGTGGATATGTCCTTGACCTGGTCAAATGCCTTCTAACTGGGCGATTTGACAAGACGGCCATCTGTGGATAAAGGGCTCAAGCGCGTCCGATTCAGTGGCGATCAGGGCCACCGAGCCGACCATTCATACCCGACCATTCATACCCGGCCGTCAGGCCAGAGCCGCGAGCTGATCGAAGGCGGCTTCGACTTCCGGCGAGGACACCGCCAGCTCAGGATGCGAATCGTGGAAATCGACATACTGAGCAGCGCCGACCCGCCAGGGAATCTTCTGGGCGAAACCAGTCGCGATGGCTCGGACCTTCGAATTGTCAAAGATCACCGAATGAGCCTTGTCGCCCAGCAGGCCGTCACGAATGTCCGGCAACACGCGACCGATCGTCGCCGAAGCGACGTGGACAAGCATCGGTTCGCTGACGCCAGCGGCACGCGCCAACTCCCAGTAAATGGCGTCCCACGGGAGTACTTCATCGCCGGTTATATGGAAGGTATTGCCAATGGCGCGACGGTCAGCGAACAACGGCACAAAACAGTAGGCGAAGTCGGAAGCATGAGTGAGAGTCCAAAGCGAGGTGCCATCTCCCTGAATCACGACCGGCTTCCCGGCGCGCATCCGTGCCAGATCGGTCCAACCACCCAGAGTGACCGACATGGCCGCGTCGTAAGTGTGCGAAGGCCGAACAATGGTGGCGGGAAAGCCGTCGCGCCGGACCAATCCGACCAGGTAATCCTCGCAGGCGATCTTATCCCGCGAATACTGCCAGAACGGGTTGACCAGCGGCGTCGATTCGGTGATTGGTAACGAAGCAACGGGCTTTTGATAAGCCGAGGCGGTTGAGATGAAGATGTAGTGGCCCAAGCGGTCGCCCAGCAACTCGACGTTGCGGCGCAGTCGCGCCACGTCATAGGACAAGAAATCGGCCACCACATCGAACCGGCGCCCCTCCAGCGCCTGGGCTAGCGAGGCTGAATCAGTCACGTCTGCCTTGATCCATTCGGCCTCATCCGGCAATGGGCGCAGCCGCGACAAACCCCGTCCAACGGCGCTGACGTTCCAGCCTGCCTTCAGCGCAGCCTTGAGGCACCACCAAGAAATAGTCCCGGTTCCGCCCAGAAAAAGTACGCTGCCCACAGTATTTGCTCCACTCTGTCGAGGTTTCGGTCCACTAAGTCTGTCAGTCCTGCCAGTCAGCCGGTTATGTTCGCCGCTGCCATCCGTATCACAGAAGGGTCAATCAAGATGCGATGGTGCCCCAGCCCCTCGGTGGTGATCAACCGGGCCGCCGCCCAGGAAGCGGCAATGTCCCGCGCCACGCCATAGGGCGATTCGCGGTCAACCGAGTCGTGGATCACCAAGGCCTCCGGCAAGCGGCCGGTCGCTCCCATCGCCGCGATGTTGAAATCGGCCAGCTTGCCGTGGGCGCGCTTCTCCATTTCCTCGGTCAGCATCCGTTCTGCCCGCCCCCCAAACCCGAGTTTGCGGGCGAACGTATGCGCCACTTGGCACATGTCCGGGCTCGGCGAAACTAAGGTCAGCCGTTCAAAGGTCAGCTTGCCTTTCAGATAACTCCGGCAGGCGGCGGCACAGCCCAGCGAATGCGCTATCACACCATAGGGTTGCCCGATGCCGTCCACCACCGCCTCGAGCGAAGCCATCAGCTCGCCGCCGCTCGAGTGGGCGGCCCCGTGTTCGCCCGGTCCGGAGTCGCCATGGGAGAGCGCGTCGAATGAGACGACCCTGAATCCGGCGGTGGTCAGCGGTTCGACGAATGCCGCTACTTGGCCGCGCCAACCACCCCAGCCGTGCACCAACAAGACGGTCTTCGCCGCCGGATTAGACCCGGCGGTAGGAGACGGGGCGGGGACGACGGCATCGGGCAAGTTCTCCGCACAAGTGGGGGAGGTGGCGCTGTACGGCTCCCAGGTCTCTACCACGATGGCCGCCCCGGACGGCGCCAAAATCTGACCGATCTGGCCCTCCCAAGGTCGGTTGTCTTTGCGGCGCCCAGGGTTGCCGGGCAGTTTGCACCACAAGCGGGCGGCGGCCTTGGCGGCCAATCGAGGTGTCAGCACCCCGCCGCCAACAAATCCGGCCCAGCCTAGGGCCTGAACGAAGCGCTTGCG
>JAIRNM010000025.1 GCA_031258055.1 Bifidobacteriaceae bacterium | reverse complement strand
CGACCGGCGCGTCAGCGGGCGGCACCTCCACTTTCACGGGTCTGGACCTGACCGCCTGGGTGGAAATCAACCTGGCCGAACTCGGTTGGGTGGCGTTCTTCCCCACGCCCAGTCGGCAGGACTCGCCCGAACAAGCTGACGAGCGACCCGATCCGGAACCGAATCCGCGCCAGGCCCAACCGCCGCCAGTGGAGCCAGAACAGTCCCCGCCACCCGATGAGGACCTGGTGCCCGTCCCGGTCGGCTCCGCCAAACCCTTAGCCAACCCGCCGACCGCAGCCAGTTGGGGCCTGTGGCAGATCGCCGGACTGTCAGGCGCGGGGCTGATCGGGCTGCTGGCGGTGACTGGCGCCGGTTTGGCCGCGGCCAGAGCTTGGCGCCGTCGCCGACGGTCCCGCCGGGGGACCCCGGCGGAAAGGATCGCCGCCGGTTGGAGCCAAGTCTTGGACTGCCTGCGGTGCCGGAAATTGCTGGCCAGGCAGACGGCATCGGCCACCCGGCTGGAAACCGCCCGAGCCGGACCATTGGCGGCCGTGGAATTGTTGACGTGGCTCGCCGCTGAGGCCGATGCCGCCACCTTCGCCGCCGCTGCTCCCACGGCAGCCAGGGCGGCGCGCTACTGGGAGACCGTCGCTCTGGCCGAACGACAGTTAGTCGCGTCGCGGCGCCGGAGCGGCTCAATAGGGGCTGTTGGCTTCAATTCAGGTCTGCGAGGATAGAGGCATGACTGGCCGAATCATGGTAGTGGACGACGACGTAGCACTGGCTGAGATGATCGGCATAGTGCTCACTTCTGAGGGTTACATCCCTGAATACTGCACGGACGGGCTGCGGGCGCTTAATCTGATCCGACAAAGCCCACCGGACCTGGTGCTGTTAGACCTAATGCTGCCCGGGATGGATGGCATTGAGGTTTGCCGCGAACTACGCAAAGAATCCGGCGTGCCGGTGATTATGGTGACCGCTAAGTCAGACACCAAAGACATCGTCGATGGTTTAGCGGTCGGCGCCGACGACTACATTCTCAAGCCCTTCAAACCAGCCGAACTGGTCGCTCGGGTCAAAGCCCGCCTGAGACGGACCCCGGCGCACCAACCGGGCGAAGGCGAACGTCTTCGTTTCGGTGACATTGAGATTGATGTGCCTGGTCATGAGGTTCGCAAAGGCGGTCAACTGGTGCCGCTGACACCACTCGAATTCGACATTCTTGAGACGCTGGTGGCGAAGCCCTGGCAGGTCTTCTCGCGCGACATGTTGCTTGAAGCGGTCTGGGGTTACTCGAAAGGCGCTGACCGCCGCCTGGTCAACGTCCATATTCAACGGTTGCGCTCGAAGATCGAAACCGACCCGGATTGCCCCAGCGTCATAGTGACCGTGCGCGGGATTGGTTACCGCGCCGGCAGCCCCCAATGACAGCCCAATGACCGCAGAGAGCCCCGACCTTACCAGCCGCCCCGGCCGCCCGTCGGAGCGCGCCACGCTGCTCCGGCGCTCGCTCCAAGCCCAGGTCATGGTAACGGTCATGCTGGTATCCGGGGTGGCGTTGACAATCGTCGGTATCACTTTGACAGCTCAGGTCAGGACCGGCATCTTCAACGCCCGCGTGCAAGACGCCTTACTTGAGGCGGCCCGAGCCGCCGCCACCGCCCAGGAGAACTTCGACGCCTCGTCGGTCGCCTCTCCCATCACGGCTGAGACCCTGGCCCGCGACACCATCGGTTCTATCTCCGCTGTCGGCGCCTCCGCCATCGCGGTTTCGCTCCTCCCGCCTGATGACGCCGGTCCGGGTGCGATCTCCGCCATTTTTACCGACCCAGAACTTTGGGACGTGGCCTCCGATGAGCTTCGCGCCGCTGCCCGCGAGGGTGGGAAACAGGTTTGGCAATCGGTCGGCCTGCCGACCGATACGTCGCAGGCCGCTGGCGATGTCGCCGCTGACTCAGCTAGGCTCAGTTCCACGGCCACTCCCGGTGTGGCGGTGGCGCAGACAGTCACCTTGATGGCTACGCCATATGTCCTGGTCATGGTCTATGACCTCAGCCCCGAGCAAGCGACGATGAACTTGATCGCGCGGGTGTTGGCGGCATCGGCTTTCGCCATTGTGCTGATCGTTTTGTTGGTCGCTTGGCTGGTCACTCATCAAGCGGTGCGGCCGGTGCGCCAAGCCGCCCAGGTGGCGGCGAAGTTGGCCGATGGCGCCCTGGGTGAGCGGATTCCTGTCCGCGGGCACAACGAAATGGCGACGTTGGCGGCATCGTTCAACGAAATGGCGGCGGCCATGCAGCGTCACATTGGCCAACTGGAGGAGCTTTCCACGCTCCAACGTCGTTTCGTCTCCGACGTCTCACACGAACTGCGCACGCCGCTCACCACTATCCGCATGGCCGGCGATTTGATTCACGACGCGCGCGACCGTTTCCCACCGGAGGTCGCCCGGTCGGCCGAACTGTTGGCCAACCAGCTTGACCGTTTCGACGCGTTGTTGTCCGACCTGCTGGAAATCTCCCGTTTCGACGCTGGGGCGGCCCAACTTGAAACTGAATTGGTCGATCTGCGCGGTCTGGTGAGCCGTGAGATCGAAGCGGTCGCCCCCCTGGCCGCCGACTGTGGCGTGACGCTCGGGGCCGAACTAGGGAACCGGCCAGCGCCTGCCGAGGTCGACTCCAGGCGCTTTGTCCGGATTGTCCGCAACTTGGTGGTCAACGCCATTGAGCACGCCGATGGGGGCCGGGTCGAAGTCCGGCTGGCTGTCAGCGACAAGGCGGTCGCGGTCGTGGTCGAGGACAACGGCGTGGGCCTGAACGAGGATCAGGTCGGACGGGTGTTCGACCGTTTTTGGCGGGCTGACCCGGCGCGGGCCCGTACTACCGGTGGCACCGGCTTAGGCCTGGCGATTGCCCTTGAGGACACCAACCTTCATGGCGGCCGCTTAGAGGCCTGGGGTGCCCCCGGCGTTGGCGCCATTTTCCGTTTGGTGATTCCCCGCGCCGCGGGCGGACAGTTGGGGGAGCCGCCGTTGGCTTTGGCGCCCACCTTAGGCCAACCCCCGGACAAGAAAGAGCCTTTGGCCGATGCCGTGGCGCCAGCCGCCACCAAGGGGCCAGCCGCCACCAAGGGGCCGACCGGTGCCAAGGGGCCGGCCGGTGCCAAGGGGCCGACCGGTGCCAAGGGGCGGGCCGCGGCATCCGCCGGGCAGTCCGGGACGGGGGCGGACCAATGAGGCTAACCGCTGGCAGCTTGGTAGGCGTGGGTCTGGCGGCGGTGTTGGCGCTGGGCGGTTGTGCCGCCCTGCCCCAGTCCGGGCCAGTCGAGGAGGGCCTGAAAGGCGCCGGTTTGGAGGTTCCCTTCGTGCAGGGAGCGGCGGCGCCGCCAGCCCTTGACGCTAGCGGCGACCAGATTGTGCAGGGTTTCCTGCTGGCCATGTTGGCTGGGAACACCGACGATTTCGAGGTCGCCCGGTCCTATTTGACGGACGAGGCGGCGGCGGCCTGGAATCCGCTCGCCTCTGTCACCATCTACCAGTCAGGCGAGGCTCCTTCGGTGACTGAATCCGCTGCCGGCCCTGAGCGAATGGTCGCGACCTACAACCAGGTGGGGTTGGTGGACGAGGCTGGCCGTTACACGCCCCAGGAGCCGTCGCCTGGCAGCGCCACTCTGGAGTTGGCCCAAGACGACGAGTCGCAGTGGCGGATCGCGGGCTTGCCGGACGGCATCGTCATACCGCGTGACGTCTTCCAGGGTGACTATGTCGCCACGAAGGTCTACTTCCCTTCCGCCGACGGGCAGTTTCTGGTCCCTGACCAGCGCCTCTTCGCCCGGGCGCGGGCGGCGACCGATGCCGTCAGGCAGTTCTTAGCGGGGCCGCCGCCTTATTTGGCGCGGGCGGTCGGGGCGGTCGTGCCGCCCGGCACTCGTTTGATGACCGACACGGTCATGATTTCCGGCGGCGTGGCCACAGTCAACCTGTCGAATGCGATTTCTCGCGCCTCGGAAACAGCCCGGGCGACGGTCTTGGCCAGCCTCAAGGCTTCGCTGACCGCGCTGCCGACGGTTGATTCGATCGAACTCCAGGTTGAGTCGTTGCCGTTAGCGGTCAACGCTTCCACCGCCCTGGAAATCAACCCCTGGGCGGTCGACGGTCCGGCCTACCTCGGCGACGGGGGCGTCTGGCGCTGGCGGGAAGGCGGCGCCCAACTAATCGATGGTACGGCGCCCGCGGCCAATTGGGCTTCGCTGACAGTCGATCGTTCGCTTGGGCGGATGGCCGGCTTGGAGGACGGGACCGTGGCGGTAATCAATGAGGTGGGCGAACCAGCGGTGACTTGGGCATTGCCGGATGGTCTTGGTGTCCCTAGCGCCGCACCGGTCTTCGACCGGTTGGGCTGGTTGTGGGTCGCGGCCGGATCCGCCGTGGTGGCCTTCTCCGCGGAAGGCGAGGCTTTGAGCATAGGCCAGTCCTGGTTGGAGGGCCGCCGCGTGGTGGCGCTGGCTCCGTCCAGGGACGGTGCCCGAGTCGCCCTAGTGGTCGAATCGCCCGCCAGTGACGAGGTGGAATTGCTGGTCAGTGGGATTGTGCGGGGTGATCGAGCGGTACCGGCGGAGCTTACTGAGCCGTTGCCAGTCCGTCGTTTGGCTGGTCCAGTGGACTCGCTCAGTTGGGCCGATGACGTGTCGCTGGCCTTTCTGGCCGCTCCGGCCGGTAGCACGGAGGTCACAGCCGTGGTGATGACGGTGGGTGGTGAGGCCGTCTTCTTCAAACCGCCGACGGATGCTCCCAGTTCCTTGGCGGCTGGCCTGGGGACCACTCAACTCTATGTTTCGGGGCGCTCGGGGGGGCTGTTCAGCTATTCGGCCCAAGGCCGGGTCTGGTCGCCTTTGGCGGCGGGTGCTAGCGCCGTGGTCTTGGCGCCGTGAAGGGCCTGCGATGGGTGGTGAAAGAGCGAACGGTGCGAAGGGCCTGTGCGGGGTGTCAGGCGCGCGAGGAGCGCGGGGCGTGCGAGAGGCGCGGGGCGCGAAGCGGGTGGTCAAGGCTTTACGAGCGGCGGCGGACCTAGTCTGGCCAGCCGATTGCGCTGGCTGTGAGCGAGAGTTGGCGGGGCCGCTCTGCGGTGAATGCCGTCTGGCGCTGTTGGGGCCGGTGACGCGCCGTGAGTCTGGCGCTCCGCGCTTGGTGCCAGCCGACGGGGGACCAGCCCTGCCGGTCTGGTCCTCGGCTTGGTATCAGGGCGAGGTCCGCCGCGCGATTGTCGCTTGGAAGCGTCAAGGCCGAGGCGAACTGGAATGGGAATTGCGGCGGGCGGTCGCACGCACCGCCGAGGCAGCGGGCCGGGTCCTGGCGCCAATCAGCCCAGCCATCGCGGTGGTGCCGGTGCCCTCGCGTTGGCTACGACGGTTGTCCAGGCGGGGTGGCACTAGCGCCGTCTTGGCGCGGGCGGCGGCCGAGGCCCTAGCTGGCTCTGGCTTCGAGGCAGTTTTGGCCGATGTGCTGACACGGTCTAGTCTCTCCCGCGAACAGGCTGGCAAGTCACGCCAGCAGCGGGTAGCTGGGCGCGAAGGGACCACTGGCGTTAGGCGCCCGCCGCCAGCGCCTTGTTTGTTGGTCGATGACGTCTTGACGACGGGCGCCACTTTGCTTGACGCTGAACGCGCCTTGTCTCGGGTGGGAGTCCAGACACTGGGAGCCGTGGTGCTTGCGGTCAGCCCCGCTGGTTCATTGGACACTCGTTCCGCGCCCAACTGAAGATGCTGGCGAATGAGCTAACGTTGGATACTACAAGAGCGGCCAAAGCCCGGCCGCGGCGACCGCCAAGGGGGTGAAATCTTCCCCGGCAGAATTCTCTGCTGGCTCATCAATCCAGCAGCGGTTCGCCCGCTGATCGCACACCAATTGGAAGGCCAAGGAAGAAAAGATGGATATTGTCGTAGCCGGACGTCATGTCGAGGTCCCAGAACGTTTCCGTGAGTTCGCCACCGCGAAACTCGCGAAAGTTGCCCAGTACGATTCCCAGGCGCAGTTGGTGCAAGTCGAAGTCGTTCATGAAAACAATCCCCGCCAGGCTGACACAGCCGAGATCGTAGAAATCACTGTTCGCGGGAAGGGCCCAGTGATCAGGGCCGAGGCGGCCGCCCCGGATATGTTCTCGGCCTTCGACGTTGCCATGAGCAAGTTGATGCGTCAGGAGCGCCGGGCCAAGGACCGGCGCCAATCCAAACACAAGATGACTCGCCGCCAAGCCCAGAACTTCGACCAGGCCCTGCTGGGGCGCTCCTCCGGAGCGGTTGACCCGCCCGCCGCTCTCGCCCCCGCGCCCCAGCCACCGGTGGCGGAGGCAAAGTTGGTCGATGACAACTCCGCCGCGGCCGGTGGCCCGCCGCCGGTCAAGGAGTCCACCCTGGCCGATTCGCCCGTGGTCATCCGCGAGAAGATCCACCAGGCCAAGCCCATGAGCGTGGAGGAAGCGATCTACGAGATGGAACTGGTCGGCCATCCCTTCTTCTTATTCGTCGACTCGGCGAGCGGCCTGCCTTCGGTCCTCTATCACCGCCACGGCTGGACCTACGGCGTCCTACGCCTCGAAACCACCCCCACCCCTGAGCCCGCTAACCGCTGA
>JAIRNM010000127.1 GCA_031258055.1 Bifidobacteriaceae bacterium | reverse complement strand
CCACAGCATCACGCAGTGGAAGAAAGGCGTAGCGGTACGCAGCCATCGGCGATAGGGGCTGTCGCTCTTCTCATCGTCGCGTGGCCAGTAAGCCACGGCACTGATCGCCAGGGCACTAGCCGCGACGATGAACGGTACCCAGGGCGGTTTGGACTGGTTTTGAACAAACAGGGCGCACCCGATCCCCATGCCCAAAGTCGATCCGACCAGCGCGTCCCACAGAACGCCGCGGGCGCGGGCATCAGCTTCTGTGGGGCTCAACTGCTCAAGGCCCGGCTCCAACGTCACGATGTGGCCTTACTGTGGTCTGCGACAACTAGCGAATTCCTGCTGGTCGCCCGCGTTTATGGCCTCCCTGCGGCCATTGGGGCATCCCGATGCTACCGGACTTTCGACCTCGGCCAAGCAGCGTAGCCCGAATGGCAGGCGGGGCAATTACCCAGACCAGCGCTTTTCGTTTAGTAAGTAATACCTACGCTTGTTCGCCTCTAGCTGGAAAGAATTCCCCAAGAACGCTCCTCCCCGCCCACCGGCCTGCCCTGGGCGCGGTCCCCCCGAGTTCAATATTCCCGCTGGTCAGGCTCTTGTTCCAGGCTTGGCCGAAATGCACAGAAGGCCAAGTTTCGCGCTCGCATGGAGGCGCTGCGGCGAAAAAGCCGCCATTGCCAGTGGGATATTGTCTTGATTAAAGTGCACAGGCAAAGGTGTCGCGGCCTAGCTGCCTCCGGCTGCATCACTCCCCTCATTGGGGCGACCAAACTGCCGGTGATTTGGCGGCTTACCCGGTAAACGGCCAGAGGTGTCGGCTATTTGGGTGAGAGAGGCTAGCCACGACGCTTGAAGTAGCTAGTTGGCTTAAACAGGGCGCACAGTGAGGACTTTGCATGAGGTGGTTTTCCTTGGCCTTACCGGCCATTGTTTTGGCGGGGCGCCGGGTGCTGTCCGGGGATCGACAGCCCCGATGGAGCGGTGAGCGCTCATCTGTCGCGGCTCCGTCACCTGCTCGTGCCGACAAAACTCACGGGTGGCAGCGTGAGGTCGGCACGAGCATCGTCGAGATAGTAGTGGCGGTGGTGCTGCTGAGCATCTTCACAATTGCCGCTGGCATGCTGGTCGCCCAGGGAACCCAGACAAGCGCAGACAACCGCGCGCGGATAGGCGCAGCCGGATTGGCTCAGCGCGAGCTGGATCTGGTGGCGGAGACGGTGACGGAGTCGATCCATGGCGCCCAGAGCCTGTTCTCTCCGCAGACTGCGATCAATCCGCACCTCAGCACGGAGCTGGACTCCGGCGACCCGGATTACGCCTTCACCGTTGATGGCGACCGTTACAAGGTGGTGCGCTACGCCCAGTACCAGGCGATCGGCACTGGCTCGACCTGCGACAGCGGCAGCGTGCTGACCCAATTCGCCACGCTGGTCAAGGTGACGGTCACCTGGGAGCAGATGAGCGCAGGGACTAAGCCGCATGTCGCGTACTCCCTGCTTCCCCCACACCGTGGGCTGGCCGGCGAGGGCATTAGTGACAAAGCGGTGATCGCCCCCAAAGTGAAGGGGAAGGTCGCGGATCCTGAGGTTTGGCGACCGAACATGCGGCTTCGGCTGACCGGTCCGGGGACCTCACTGGAAGCGGTGACGGACACCAACGGCTGCGCAGTGTTCGTGGTGACGCCACCGGCTGGCGCAGCGGCGGACTATGAGGTCACTTTGCTGGGCAGCGAGGACGGAACGCCTTACGTGCTGCCGAGCGGCGACGGACAGCCGGTGTGGACCGAGTACGCGGTTAAGGCCGGCGAGACGCGGATGGGTCATGAGTTCGAACCATACGACCGGGCGGCCTCTTTGACCGTGAAGGTGACGGGTGCCGACTCGACCGTCTTAGAGGTGAAACTCGTCCCCTTCGGCAGCGGGGCTGGAGACGATTTCAAGGCCCCGCTCGAAGCGGACGGCAC
Organism: Bifidobacteriaceae bacterium; assembly: GCA_031258055.1. Taxonomy (GTDB): domain Bacteria; phylum Actinomycetota; class Actinomycetes; order Actinomycetales; family WQXJ01; genus JAIRTF01. Next base: position 4,347 of record JAIRNM010000127.1, on the reverse strand, counting down.
GGCGGAGTTCGCGAGCCTGTACCCGGACACCTACATGCTCCAAGTTGGCGCCGCCCCGCCCGTGTCGGTGACTCTGCTGCCTGGTGAACATGTCGAGGAAGCGGTGGTCCTGCCATGAGCGGCTTCCAAAAGACGCGCCGACGCACCGCGGGCCAGACATCCGCTGTGGCGGACCGGTCGCCGAACCGCCGCGCTTGCCCGGTCTGCGCCCAGCGTTCTGGCAATCCCGGTTGGCGCTGTCAATGCGGTACGACGCTGACAGAGCTGATGACCGTCATAGCCATCACTTCGATCATTTTGGTCGCGGCGGTGTCCTTGACGTTGTCGTTCGGGAAGCAGAACGCCAATAATCTGGCCCGTCAAGACCGTGTCGACAACGTCCGACAGGTAAGCGTCTGGCTGACCGACGCGCTAACCTACTCGGCCCCTGTCCCGAGCAGCTCCGACGTCCCTATCGTTGAGGTCGCGCAGAAGGACCGCCTGGTCTTCACTTCGGCTCTGCCTGTGGCCGGTGCCACGGCGCACAACGTCAGCCGCGTCAGCTTGGTAGTCAGCCAGGCCTGTTGGCCGGGTGGCCCGGCGGAGGCGGGCGTTCTGCGGCGCTGCGTCCAGAGCCCGGTCGTGGCCGCTGACGGCACGCAGAGTTTTTGCGATCACGGCACAACGGGCTGTTCCGACGACCTGTTCGACGATTTCGTCGTGGTCCGCAACGTCAACGACAACGACCTGTTTACATACTCCTTGACTGGCGAGAGCGCCGTTTACTCCGACGTGACGACCTTGGAGCTCCGCGGACGGATCAAGGCCGTAGAACTGAGCATCACCGTCTCCGGCGCTTCCGGCAGCGCCGACGAGGACATTCAGGCGACAGTAGTCCGGCGCCACACGCTCAAGGGATGGAGAGAACTCTGATGCGCACGTATTTCATGCTCAAACGCCGCCGCGCCGACGGGGGATCCGCCATGGTGGCGGTCTTGGCGGGCTTCAGCTTAATCGTCGTAGTGCTGGCCGGTTCGCTCAGCTTCCTCAGCGCCTCGACCAAGTATTCTCGGTTCGAACAAGACGTGGACTTGGCCCTGAAAGCGGCGGAGGCGGGCGTAGCCGACCTGCTCACCGAACTGCGGGTTGACGGAGATTATTTCGAAAACATCCTGCTCACCAAAAACCAGCCGACCGGATACTGCAACAAGGGTGCGACCGGTGGCCCGCTAGAAGAGCATGACCAGTTCCGCGACATTTGCGGCTGGCCGGAAGATATGATGGCCAGATACCAACCGCTAGGCAGCGTTCCGGGCGGCTCCCGCCAGGGGTATCACTACGCGATCATCGAACAGTCCAACGAATACCAGGACCTCACAGTCGTCTCGACCGGCCGGTCCGGCGACGTCTACCGGACCATTCAGGCGACCATGGCCCGCTTGACCAGCCAACGCTGGCTCTATTTCGGCAACTACAACCTCATGGACCCAAAATCTGCCATGTACTATAACGCCAGCCCGGAGTATGGTACGAACAATACCGCTCCAGTGTGCGGGGGAGGCTGGACAATCGGGTCCAACGACGCGAAATACCAGTGGGAAGGCGACCGACGATTCAAAACCGCGAGCAACACGTGGCAAAGCTGTTGGTGGGTGGCTCGTGCTGGAGAATTGGGTAACGGGCCGTTCCATTTGAACGACAGGATCGTCTTTAGCGGTCCCTCGAAAGTGTCTCATGAGATGACGACAAGCAAGCCGGAATGTCAAGACGTGGACCCAGCCAACCCCGGTACTTTCAACCTGTGTTACGGGATATGGGGCAGCGGATCTGTGACCTTCACGGGACCAGCGCCGCGCTGGAATATGAGAATGAGCATGCCGTCGGTGGGTGGGGCTGATTCGGTTTCGGCCACACCGTTCGGATGCCGCTACGAAGGACCGACTCGAATCATCTTCAACGAAGATGGCACTATGACGGTTTGGTCGAGCCGCACGTCGGAGGCGACGGCTAATCCTCGCGCAGCGGAGTGCGGATCGTGGAGCGCCCTGAAGGGTGCAAGCGGTGCCACGGTGCCGGTTCCGACGAGCGAGGGCCTGATATTCGTCGATAAGGCCGAGGACATCGCGCCGGTCGAGATCAAGGGGGGATCAATCGGTGGTCCCACGGCGCGTGAACTCCCGCTGGGCGACTACCCCGGAACTTCCCCAACAGCCGTCAGCCAGACCTATCAGCGTGAGATGAGGATGCGCGAACCAGACATGGTAGACGGCATGGGCAACGTTTGGGTCGAAGGGTCGATGACGGGGGGCAGCGTGACCATCGCGGCGGACCGCAACATAATCGTGACGGGCGACCTGATCACCAAGAATCAGGACACCGACCTAATTGGCCTGCTGGCCGGCGAAAACGTCGAGATGCACAGGCCGGCCATGGAAGCTGTCACCGCTGTCGAACAGGGAGGAACGCTGGTCTGGAAGGCACCCGACCCGCTGCCAGTGAATGCTACGGCCACATTCGCACCGGGTTGGCCCACTACCTACGACGGGGGCAACCCCTACTACATCAAGCTTGAGGCGGCCATCTACGCAGCGACCGGCGCTTTTACCATCCAGGAGATGCAATTCAAGCCCAGGACCGGATCTGTCGGTGTCTACGGCGCGGTCGCTGAGAACTTCGCAGGGGTAACCTGCACTATTGAGGATTGCGCGCACACTGGAATGGACTTTAGCTTGACCTATAACCCGCGGCTAGCCACCGCCAAGCCCCTGTTGTTCCCGGCCCTCGGTAACGGTTCGTGGACGGTCACATGGCAAGAGAAGAAAGACACGCCAGGCGCTGCCAAGGTCCCTGTCTCTTGACCCTGCGCCATATAGATGGACGCCGCCGTCGGGGATGGTAGCTTGAGCTTCCCACAAGGATCCACTGAGCCTTAGCCGTGACAACAACCCAAGGGTTGCCGCGGATTTGTTGCCCCGCGACCACCCCGTGTCGGCCATTCGGGCGACAAGCCCGGCCTAGATTCGGCGGTTCGCCCTCATAGAAAGCCAAAAGATCGGCTGTTTGGGTGACAAAAGCCCGCCACGTAAGCGCTTGAATGGGTTGACCTGCCTAATGAATGTTCTCATTAAGGACCACCATGAGGTTGCCTTTTTTTGCGCCCCCGGTAGCTGTGGGTGTTGCGCGCCGGGCAATGCCACGGCGTCGGCTTCCCCGCGGCGCCGGTGGGCGTCCGCCTGTCGCCGCCCCGTCACCCGTTCGTGCCGACAAAACTCACGGGTGGCAGCGCGAGGTCGGCACGAGCATCGTCGAGGTGGTAGTGGCCGTGGTCTTGTTGAGCATATTCACGTTGGCCACTGGTGTGGTTGTCGCTCAGTCCACCGCCGCTAGCGCCAATAACCGGGCCCGGATCAGCGCCAGCGGCCTGGCGCAGCGCGAATTGGAATTCGTGCGGGATTCAATCACTGCGGACAAAGCTGGCGCTGAAACCCTCCTGAACGCCGGTACGGTAGTCAACCCCCATGTCAGCGCGGCCCTAGAGTCAGGTGACACCGACTTCGCCTATGAGGTCGACGGCCAAAGATTCAGGATTGAGCGTTACGTGGCGCGTCAGTCGATTGGCAAAGGTTCTCCTTGCGAGTCGCTCACTGCCGACGCTTCCCGCCAGTACGCAACCCTAGTCAAAGTGACTGTGACTTGGGAAGGCATGGGGGCGTCTACCCGTCCTCATGTCGCTTCGCTGTTGGTGCCGCCGCACTCAGATGCTGGCTCAGTGACAGGCACCGATAACGCCGTGATTGGCGTGAAGGTATCTGGGGTGAGTGTGCCCGGCTCGCCGACTCGTTCTGGCATTCGTGTCAAAGCGACTGGCCCCAGCGGCACCTTGCCCGAGTTGCTCACTGACCCCCAGGGTTGTGCCGTTTTCGTAGTCAGCATTCCGTCGACGGCGCCGATGGCCAACTACGAGATCACTCTGCTTGGCCACATCAGCGGAAGTCAATTTGTAACGATGGGTCAAGAGACCGAACCGGTACAGACGGTACACAATTTGTCGGCGGGAGAGTCCCGACAAGTGAAGTTTGAGAGCTACGAAGAGGCCGCCTCGTTAAGGGTCCATGTTCCGGGAGCCGACCCAGTTGGTGTCACCGAGGTTTTCGCGCAGTCTTTCACTGGTGGTTCCGGTGCCGCGATTCCGGCGCCGCTGGAGGGGGGAACCGCCAAGTTCGATGTCCTGTGCCCCGGGGAGTGGGGCGTTTGGACGGAGACCGTAACAGCTACGGGGGTGGAGACATCGACACCAGTTCCGGTGACCCTAGAGCCAGGCACATCCAAAGAGATCACGCTGCCATGAAAGACACCTTCTACAACCGG
>JAIRNM010000401.1 GCA_031258055.1 Bifidobacteriaceae bacterium | reverse complement strand
ACCTTGATGCCGGTCTCCAGCATCTGGGTCCGGCCCTCAAGTTCATCGAACGGCGGCGGGTCACGGTGAATACCCCAGCGCTCAGTTACGTTCAGTTTCTCGCCCGGCTCTAAGTTCAGCACGTCGCCGATCACGTTGAAGACATGGCCCTTGGTGACGTCACCCACCGGCACGGAAATCGCCCCGCCGGTGTCTTGAACCGGCGCGCCGCGAACCAGGCCGTCAGTCGGTTTCATGGCGATGGCGCGGACCAGGTTGTCGCCGAGGTGCTGTTCGACTTCCAAGGTGACGGTGATCCGGCGCTTCCCGGCGCCTTCTTCTTCCAGTTCGATCTCGGTCGTTAGAGCGTTGTAGATCTCCGGGATCGCATCGCCCGGGAACTCGACATCCACAACCGGTCCGATCACCCGCGCGACACGCCCCTGGGCCGGTGCTGGGTCCCGTGTGACCTCGGCTTCTACAGTGGTGCTGGTCATTTCTTAGTTTTCCTTCGCTTCGGTCAACGTCCGGCTGCCAGCGCGTCGGCGCCGGAAACAATTTCGCTGATTTCTTGTGTGATGTCGGCTTGGCGGGCCTGGTTGGCCAGCCGGGTGTACTTGCGCACCAGGTCTTCGGCGTTTTCGGTCGCCGTATGCATAGCGCGTTGGCGGTTCGCCAGTTCCGATGCCGCCGCCTGCAGCAGGCAGTCAAGGATGCGGCTGCGCACATAGCGCGGCAGTAAGGCATTCAGCACCCCGGCTGGGTCCGGCTCGAAACTGTAGAGCGGGAAGACTTCGACTTTGTCGGCGGGGCCGATCACCCGTTCTTGCACAATGGTGGTTTCTTCCGGGTCGGATTCTTCGACGAATTCCAGTGGCAGCATCCGTACTATCCGGGGCGCCTGCGAAACCATGTTCTTGAAGTGGGTGTAAACGACGTGGAGTTCGGCCACGGCACTGGGGTCTTCGGCGGGGGCGGTGAAGGCCTTCAACAGGGTGCTGGCGATGTCTTTGGCGACCGGGAAACTAGGCGAGTCGGACGAGCCGAGCCAAGTCTTGGCCAGCGGCACCCCCCGAAACTCGTAGTAGCTCACGGCCCGCCGACCGACAACATAGCGCTGCACTTCGACACCGGTTTCTTCAAGCTCAGCGGCGTGGGCTTCGGCTTCTCTGAGAACGTTCGCGGTGTAAGCGCCCGCCATCCCCCGGTCAGCCGCCATCACCAGCAGGGCGACTCGTTTGACGTCATGGCGCTCGGTCAACAGCGGATGGCGGATTTCCTCCCCCACGTGGTTGGCGGCCAGCGCTACCGCCCTGGTCAAAGCGCTAGCGTAGGGCCGCTGGCGGGCGGCCGCGTCGCGGGCGCGCCCAATCCGGCTGGCGGCGATCAATTCCATGGCCCGGAAGATCTTCTTCAGGGATTGGGTGGATTTGATCCGCGCCCGATAAACCCTCTGGGAACCGGCCATTGACTACTGGCCCTTCTTCTTGATCTTGATCTGCTCCTGTTCCAGGTCCGCTTCGCCCGCTTCGACCGCTTCCGGCGCGGTCAGCACGCCAATTGTCAGCAGGAATTCCTGCGTGAATTCAGTGACGGCCTGTTTGAGGTTCTCCTCGGTTTCAGCGCTCAAATCCTTCGTCTCCGCGATGGTCTTGAGAACATCGGTTCGCCGGTCCAGGTAATCAAGGAAGTCCTGTTCGTATTGGTGGACCTTGTCTAATGGCACGCGGTCCAAGTAACCCTTAGTGGCAGCGTAGATGGCGACCACCTGGCGTTCGACCGGATAGGGCGTGTACTGCGGCTGCTTCAGCAGTTCCATCAACCTGGCGCCGCGCGTCAGTTGCTGGCGCGAAGCGGCGTCCAGGTCGGAGGCGAACATGGCGAAGGCTTCCAGGTCCCGGTACTGGGCCAGGTCAATCTTCAGCGTGCCCGCCACCTTCTTCATGGCTTTGACCTGGGCCGATCCGCCAACCCTGGACACCGAGATGCCGACGTCGACGGCGGGGCGTTGGTCAGCGTTGAAAAGATCGGACTGGAGGAAGATCTGGCCGTCTGTAATCGAAATGACGTTGGTCGGGATGTAAGCCGAAACGTCGTTCGCCTTGGTCTCAATGATCGGCAGGCCGGTCATGGAACCGCCGCCCATGTCATTGGAAAGCTTGGCGCAGCGCTCTAGAAGACGCGAATGGAGATAGAAGACATCGCCCGGGTAGGCTTCGCGGCCCGGTGGCCGCCTGAGCAGCAGCGACACGGCGCGGTAGGCCTCGGCTTGTTTGGACAGATCGTCGAAGACGATCAGAACATGTTTGCCCTCATACATCCAATGCTGGCCAATGGCGGAGCCGGTGTAGGGAGCCAAATACTTGAATCCGGCTGGGTCAGAGGCGGGCGCCGCCACAATCGTGGTGTACTGGAGGGCACCAGCGTCCTCCAGGGCAGCGCGAACCGAGGCGATGGTCGAGCCTTTCTGGCCGACCGCCACATAAATGCACCTAACCTGGAGGTTCGGGTCGCCGGAATCCCAGTTCGCTTTTTGGTTGATGATGGTGTCGGTAGCAATCGCGGTCTTGCCGGTGCCACGGTCGCCAATAATCAACTGGCGCTGGCCGCGTCCAATCGGGATCAGCGAGTCGATCGCTTTGAGGCCGGTCTGAAGCGGCTCGTGGACCGAGCGCCGCTGCATCACCGTGGGTGCCTGTAACTCCAGCGCCCGCCGTTGGTGGGTTTCGATTTCGCCCAGCCCGTCGAGCGGCACGCCGAGCGGGTCAACCACCCG
>JAIRNM010000223.1 GCA_031258055.1 Bifidobacteriaceae bacterium | reverse complement strand
GCTGTAGGCCAGTCCCCGGATTATCTGGCGCCACGTCCACTAAGGGACCTAGAAATCGCTCTTCGCGGCACCGCCAACGGCGAAAACTTAGATGTGCTGATGGATTTGCTGATCCGTTTGGGAATCAAGACGCTGGGGGATTTTGCCGACCTGCCCACTCACAATGTGACCGAGCGGTTCGGTGCCGTTGGCGTCTGGGCGCAACGTTTGGCCAGAGCCCAAGACAGCGCTGGCGCTCCTGGTCATAAGCTGCCTCGGCAATTCGTCGCGGTCTGGGAAGCGGAAATACCTCTGACCCGAACTGACCAAGCCATTCAAGTGGCTCGGCGGCTCGCCGGTGACCTTCACGCCCAGCTAATCGCCCACGGCCAAACCTATGACCGGCTCAAAATCAGCGCTATCACCGAAACTGGTGAACAACTCGAACGGACCTGGCGGCTCGAAGGGGTTGACGCGGATGGTGTGCGGGACCGTGTTCGCTGGCAACTCGACGGTTGGCTGAGTGGGCGCAGCGGCTTGCTGCCGACCGGCGCCCTGACCCGGCTCAGCCTAGAAGCGGAAGAAGTCCATCCGGCTGGCGCCGGTTCGACCCGGCTCTGGGGCGCCAACGGCTACGCGGCGGCGCGAGCTTTTCGCGGGGCCGAGCGGATTCACACCATGCTGGGCGGGCGTGGGGTCTATCAGCCGGTAGTTCAAGGTGGCCGTGAACCGCGTGACCGGGTCCGGTTGGTCGAATGGGGTGAGGACACCATCCCGCTTAGGCCGGTTAACCGGCCCTGGCCGGGTGCCGTGCCGGAGCCATCGCCTAGTTTGATGCCGCCCGAACCGTTGCCGGTGGAACTGACCGACACCGGCGGCAACACTGTTCAAGTCAGCCCGGCGCTGGAACTCAGCGCCGGCCCCGCCAACCTGAACCAGGCGCCGGTCAAAGGTTGGGCTGGACCCTGGCCGGTGGTGGAGCGCTGGTGGGGGCCGGAGGCGAAACGCCGGGTCTATCTCCAGGTCCAAGTCCAAGCTGGTCAGAAAGAAGAAACTAGTCTGCTGGCCTGCGAATCCGGCCAATGGATGCTGGAGGGGGTCTATGACTGAGACCCCTCCAAAGTATGCGGAACTTCACGCCCACAGTGCTTTCAGCTTCTTAGATGGTTGCAGCCAGCCAGCTGATTTGGCGTACCAGGCGGCCAGGCTGGGACTTAGCGCCATGGCCATCACCGACCATGACGGGCTCTACGGCGTAGTCCAATTCGCCGAGGCCGCCCGCGAAGTCGGCTTGCCCACTATTTTCGGGGCGGAACTGACACTAACCACTAGTCCACCGGAACATCGACGGATGAGCCGCCCTTCGCGGACATCGGGGCCCCCGCAAAAGATCCGACCACAGGGAGGAGATTCTGTGGGGCGGCTCGGCGGTGGTATAGAAACGCCTAGTGCTTGCGATCCTCCTGGCACGCATCTGCTGGTGTTGGCGCGCGGTCCGGACGGTTATAAGCGACTCAGCCGCTCAATTGCCCAGGCCTACCTGGCGGTGGGGGAGAAAGGACCGCCCCGCTACGACCTGGAAGAACTAGCGGCCGCCAGCGGCGGCCAGTGGTTGGTGTTGACCGGCTGCCGCAAAGGTGCGGTGCGCCGGGCTTTAGCGGGAGGGAACGCCAACGGGGCTGGTGTGGTGGGTGACCTGACGGCATCGGGCACTAACTGGAAGGCAGCCGAGCGTGAACTGGACCGTCTGACGAGCTTATTCGGGCGGGACAACGTGGCGGTTGAGATCACGGACGCGGCCAGCCCCGGCGACTTTGCCCTGATCGCGGCCCTGACAGGCTTGGCCACCGCCAGGGGGCTACCGTTGGTCGCCACCGGCAACGTTCATTACGCCCAGACCAGCGAATTCGCCGTGGCCGCGGCCATGTCCGCGATCCGCGGGCGGCGCAGCTTGTCGGAGATGGACGGCTACCTTCCGGCCGGTCCGACCGCGGCTCTGCGGTCGCCCGCCCAAATGGCTTCCCAGATGGCTCGGCATGGAGCCCAAGCGCTTCAAGCCGTCGCTACCGCCGCTGCGCTCGGCGCCGAATGCGCCTTTGACTTGAAATTGATCGCGCCGAAGCTGCCACCAGCGGATGTTCCCGCGGGTCTGAGCGAGGACGCCTGGCTGGAAGAACTGACTTGGCGCGGGGCCGAGGACCGCTACGGCCCGCGCGCGGCCGCCAACGCCAAGGCTTATCAGACCCTTGAGCATGAGCTCAGAATCATCAAAGACCTCGGCTTCCCCGGCTACTTCCTGATCATGCATGAAATTGTCGAATTCTGCCGCCACCAGGGCATCCTCTGCCAGGGGAGGGGGTCGGCCGCCAATTCGGCCGTTTGCTACGCCTTGGGCATAACCGCCGTCGATGCCGTCCGCCACGGTTTGCTGTTCGAACGCTTCTTGGCCCCAGAACGCGAGGGCTACCCTGACATAGACCTCGACATAGAATCAGGTCGGCGCGAAGAAGTCATCCAGCATGTCTATGAACGCTACGGCCGCGATCGGGCGGCTCTAGTCGGCGCCGTCATCTCATATCGGCCGAAGTTGGCCCTGCGGGACGCCGCCCGGGCACTCGGCCACGATGTCGGCCAGCAAGACGCTTGGTCCAAGCACGTCGAACGTTGGGGGCATCTACACCGCGGCAAAGTTCGTTACGTTCCTTGGGGCCGGGGCGGGGCCGAACCGGTGATTGCCGACGACGACCTCTCCGCCATCCCCGCAGACGTCCTTGAACTGGCCGAATCGTTCATGCATTTGCCTCGCCATCTGGGCATTCATCCGGGCGGTATGGTTTTGGCAGATCAGCCGGTGATCGATGTCTGCCCGGTCCAGTGGGGGCGCATGGCGGATCGCTCAGTCTTGCAATGGGACAAAGATGACGCCGCCAGCGCCGGTTTGGTGAAGTTCGATCTGTTGGGACTGGGCATGCTTGGAGCGGTGCGGCTCGCTTTTGAGGAGATTGAACGCACTGAAAGAGAAAGCTGGCAGATGCACACCATCCCAGCGGAATGCCCGGAGGTCTACGATCTGCTCTGCGCAGCGGATACAGTCGGCGTCTTTCAGGTCGAGTCGCGCGCTCAGATCGCTACACTGCCGCGTTTGCGGCCCCGGCGGTTTTACGACATCGTCGTCGAGGTGGCGTTGATCCGTCCTGGCCCGATCCAAGGCGGTTCCGTCCACCCCTACATTGAACGGGTTCGTGGACGTCAGCCGGTCACCTACGACCACGAACTGGTTCGCCCCGCCTTGGAACGGACCCTGGGCGTGCCGTTGTTCCAGGAACAACTCATGCAGATGGCCATCGCGGCGGCCGGGTTCAGCGCTGGACAAGCCGATCAACTGCGCCGGGCGATGGGCTCTAAACGATCAACGGAACGGATGGAGGCCCTTCGCGGTGACCTCATGAAAGGCATGAGTGAACGCGGCATCCCTGCCGCGACCAGGGAAAAGATCTACGACCAGCTCAAAGCCTTCGCCGATTTCGGTTTTCCGGAATCGCATTCGTTTTCCTTCGCCCTGATTGTGTACGTGTCGGCTTGGCTGAAAGTGTTCCATCCCGCGGCTTTCTATGCCGCCATCTTGGCCTCGCAGCCGATGGGCTTCTATTCGCCGCAATCCTTGGTGGCGGACGCCCGCCGCCATGGCATAGCGGTGCGCGGCCCCGATGTGCGGTTTTCGGCCGCCCAAGCAGCGGTTGAGCGAACCGGGCAGGGTGACCGGGCCTACTCGAAACTGCTGCGGGGCAACCCGGAGCTAGGAATCAGGCTCGGCTTGGCTTCAATCCGGGGGATCAGTGAGAAGAAGGCCGAAGCGATTCAGGCGGCCCGCGAGGCAGACGGGCCGTTCCAGTCCTTGACTGATCTGGCCCACCGCTGCGCCTTGACACCCCACCAGATGGAAGCCTTAGCGACCGCGGGCGCCCTCGAATCGCTGGAACCCGACCGGCGCCG